>JADGHD010000692.1 GCA_019689615.1 Frankia sp.
CCGCGCGGGCGGGGGGGCGGGTAGTGGTTTAAACGCGGCCGGGACCGGACCGTCGCCGCGGCGGGCGCACGCGGCGGCCAGGTAGACGTGGGTCGGCGCGACGCACACCGCGGCGACCTTCCACTTCGCCGCGTCGGCGCAGAGCTTGATGATCTCGTCGGAGGTCGCCTCGGGGCGCAGCAGCGTATGGTCGATGACCGCCGCGAGCTCGGCCCGGGTGGTCGGCACCGGCGGCAGCGGCGGGGGCACGGGCGGCGGCGGGTACGGACCGGGACGCCCGGCGGGCCGCGACTCGTCCGCGGCGGGGTGGTCGGGTCCTGGCGAGGCCGTCGTCATGTGCCAAGTCTGACGCGCGAAGTGCCGCGGGACGACCCCTCCCGTCCGGGACGCCGGATTCGGGAGTAGTAGCGTCGCCCAGGGCCAGAGCGGGGCCGGGCAGCAAGGGAGAGCGTGGGGTGCAGGTAACGGTCATTGATCACCCGCTGGCGGCGGTCGCGCTGACGGTCCTGCGCGACCAGGCGACGCCGCGGGTCGCGTTCCGGGCCGCCCTGCACGACCTCGCGATGATGCTGGTCTACGAGGCCACCCGGGGGCTGCCGACGGTCACCGTGTCGGTGACCACGCCGCTGGCCGAGACGAGTGGGGCGAGGCTGGCCGCGGAGCCGGTCGTCGTCCCGGTGCTGCGCGCCGGGCTGGGGATGCTGCCGGCGGCGCACGCCCTGGTGCCCGAGGCGGTCAGCGCCTTCATCGGCCTGGCCCGCGACGAGGAGACCTTCCAGCCGACCGTCTACCTGGAGGCGGTGCCCGCGGACTTGGCCGGGCGGCCGGTGCTGCTGCTCGACCCGATGCTCGCCACCGGCGGCTCGGCGCTGCACTGCCTGCGGCTGCTCGCCGACCGCGGCGCCACCGGCATCGTGGTCGTCTCCGTCGTCGCCGCCCCCGAGGGCCTGGCCGCGCTGGAGGCCAGCGGCATCGACGTCCGCGTGGTCACCGCCACCGTCGACGACGGCCTGAACGAGGCGGCCTACATCGTCCCCGGCCTCGGCGACGCCGGCGACCGCCTGTTCGGCGCGGTCTGACCGGCGGCCGCGCGCGCCGGGCGGGCCGGCCACCCGGCCGCTGTCGGGCGTCGGCGGCCATCGCTACAGTCGCGGCGTGACGTTGGCAGCAGACGACGACAGGCCCGACCTCGACCAGCCGGACGCCGCCGCTTCAGCGGCCCGCCTCGCCGCGGCGACCGGTGCGGACCGGCACGACGTGGCCGTGGTGCTCGGCTCCGGGTGGAAGCCCGCAGCCGACACGCTGGCCGCCCGCGGCCGGGTCCTGGCCGAGGTGCCGTTCGCCGAGCTGGGCGGCTTCCCGCGGACGACGGTGCCCGGGCATGGTGCCATCGTCCGCTCGGTCGAGCTGGGCGGGCGCCGGCTGCTGCTGTTCCTCGGCCGGGTGCACGCCTACGAGGGGCACGACCTCGCCCACGTGGTCCACAACGTCCGCACGGCGTGCGCAGCCGGGGTCGGGGTGGTCGTGCTGACGAACGCGGCCGGCGGGCTGCGCGCCGACTTCTCGGTCGGTCAGCCGGTGCTGATCAGCGACCACCTGAACCTGACCGGCCGGTCGCCGCTGGTCGGCCCGGCGTTCACCGACCTGACCGACGCCTACGCCCCCCGGCTGCGCGCGCTGGCCCGCGAGGTCGACCCGAACCTGGCCGAGGGCGTCTACGCCGGACTGCCCGGCCCGCACTTCGAGACGCCGGCCGAGATCCGGATGCTGCGGCTGCTCGGCGCGGACCTGGTCGGCATGTCGACGGTGCACGAGACGATCGCCGCCCGGGCCGCCGGGGCGGAGGTGCTCGCGATCTCCCTGGTCACCAACCTGGCCGCCGGGATGACCGGCCAGCCGCTGAGCCACCAGGAGGTGCTCGAGGCCGGCGAGGCCGCCGCCAGCCGCATGGGCACCCTCCTCGCCGACGTGGTCGCCCGGCTGTAGGGCGCGCCGGCCATGGCCGAGGACAGCGCCGGGCTCGTCGCGGCAGCGCGGGCCTGGCTGGCCGCCGACCCGGACCCGGCCGACCGCGCCGAGCTCGCCGCCCTGGTCGCGGCCGCCGAGCGGGCCGATGAGCAGGCCGAGGCGGAGCTGGCGGCCAGGTTCGCCGGGCCGCTGCGGTTCGGCACGGCCGGGCTGCGTGGCCCGATGCGGGCCGGCCCGGCGGGGATGAACACCGCGGTCGTGCGCCGCGCCGCCGCCGGGCTCGCCAGCTGGCTGCGCGGGCGGGCGGGCGACGGCCGGGCGCCCGTCGTCGTCATCGGGTACGACGCCCGCCACCGCAGCGCCGCGTTCGCGCGCGACAGCGCCCGGGTGTTCGTCGCGGCCGGGCTGCGGGCGCTGCTGGCGCCCGAGCCGGCGCCGACCCCGGTGCTCGCCTACGCCGTCCGCCACCTGGCCGCGGACGCCGGCGTGATGGTGACCGCCAGCCACAACCCGCCGGCCGACAACGGCTACAAGGTCTACCTCGGCGGCCACCCCGACGACGCGGCGACCGGCGCCCAGCTCGTCGGCCCGGCGGACGCCGAGATCGAGGCCGCGATCGCCGCGGCCCCGCCGGCGGCCGAGATCCCGCTCGCCGACTCCGGCTGGGCCACCCTCGGCGACGACGTCGTCGACGCCTACGTCCAGGCCGCCGCCGCGACCCTGGCCCCCACCGGCCACCACCCTGGCGCAGTGGCTGGCCGAGCACACCTC
>JADGHD010000693.1 GCA_019689615.1 Frankia sp.
GGCTCCCCCCCCCGGGGCCCCCCCCCGCCGGGCCGGGGGCGGGGCCGGGCGGCGCGCGGCGCCGAGGCCGGTTGCCGCGAGCCGCCGGCCTCGGCGCCGGGGTGTCACAGCCGGCGCAACAGGCCAGGTTCGGTCGGCTTGGCCCCGAATATCCGCGCCGGTACGTGTCCACGCGACAACGCTGCGCGCATGCGGTCGCGGTCGGCGGGCGGCCGACACTCGCGGATGCCCTCGTCGCCCGGCGCGCCGCGCCGGTTCGCCGCCCGCTCAGCCCAGGGCAGGTCCGGGCATGGCGACCCCGCCCATTTCCCGCTGCCAGGCGAGCGCGAGCTGGGTGCGGTTGCTGCACGACGTGGCGACCAGGGCGTGGGTGAGGTGGTGCTTGACCGTGTCGATGCTGATACAGAGGGCTTCGGCGACCTGGCGGTTGGAATGCCCCTCCGCGACCAGGCGGACGACGTCACGCTCCCGCGCGGACAGCTTGGCGGTAAGCGACGGGCCGGTGTTCGTCCGGACGTAGAAGCGCAGCAGATTTCCGAGATGGCGGCCGACGACCGCGGCGATGGCGCGGTCGCGCGGGCCGAACGCGCCCGGCCGCGGGTCCAGCAGGGTGATCACCGCGCAGGCGCTTGACGGGCCGGCCAGCCGCAGCAGCAGCTTCGAGTGGATGCCGTGCGCGCGCAGGAATCGCTCCAGCCGAAGCCGCACCTCGGGGCGCTCGGGATTGCCGATGTCGTCGAGGGTCACCAGCCCGCGCTCCTGCATGAGCCGCAGGCTCTCCTTGTCGGTGAACGCCTCCAGGCCGCGGTAGCGCTCCAGGAAAGGCCCGGACATCCGCATGGCCAGCCCGCGCACGGTCGGCCGCTGGTCCTGGAAGACGGTCTCGATCGACGAGCCGAGAAAGAACGCGGAATTGCGGTAGCCGAGGTGACGGGACAGCGCGTCGAGCGCCGCCTCGCGGAACGCGGGCAGCGCGGACGCGCGTTCGCAGTCCTCGACGACCCGCAGGATGCCGCGCAGCTCGGCGGCACCGAGGGCGAGGTCCCGTGGCTGGCCTGGGCGGGCGACCAGCTGGGTTCGCGCCGGCATAGCGGACAAACCGGGCCGAGGTGGCACCTGACCAGGCACTCCGCTGGCGGGACGCCCCGGCGTGCGCGGCTCGCCGGCCGCGGCCAGGCGGACCGGCGGGACGGCGCCGCCGACCGACGCCGTGGCGGTACCGATCGGGCGGGCGGCGGCCGGCGACCGGCGTTCCGAAGGCATGCGCATGGCTACGGCCGAAGGCGTGTCGATAGACACCCGCCTTTTCACCGGCCGGGCATCAGGGGTGAAATCGCCCAAAGCGTTCACCGAAGTACTATCCACGCCGCCAGGCCTGCGGTCGGTCACGCGCGCCTCCGGGGTCGGACCGGCGTCAGAGCTCGCCGGTGGCCACGAATCGGTCGGAGTATTACCGACCAAGCTGGACATGTTGGGTGAGCGTAGGGCCGGCCACCATGCCACGCCAGACGGGCGGGCCAACCTTCAGCCTGCACGGATCGAGAGTTGTGACTGCGTAGAGCGACGGACGGCTCCGCTGGGTTGTCCGGCGCCGATTTCTCTATCGAGCGTTACTCAATAACTACGCAGAGCAATGTTTGATCGGGTCTTGACTACCCAAACGGGCCAGTAGCTCTCTGTAGCGACAGGGGGCGACAGAACGGCGACCGCGACAGCGAGAGGCGTGCACGCTTCGTGTAGCAGTCGTGTGCGGAGGGTATTCAGAAGGCGGCACGGCAACCGGATACGTCCGGTTTGACCGGCCCGCCGCGCACCGCGCCCGCGCCAGCGGTCCCGCGACACCGCGGCCGAGAGGGGTGAACGACGGTGACCATCGGCTCGTCGGTCTTCTTGATCGTGGTCGGCGCCATCCTCCGGTACGCGGTCACATGGCGGATCCACGGCCTGGACCTGAAGGCCCTCGGCCTCATCCTGACCATCGCCGGCATCATCACCCTGATCATCCGACTGATCTGGGTCTTCAACCCGGCGCTTCGGCAGGGCCGCCCGCCAGCCGACCCGTCCCTGTGGCCGGCGGAACGCAGGGCCGTCCGACAGGCTCCGCCCCCACCACCGTCCTGCCCGTCCAACACCCGCCCCGACGTCTGGGCCCGCTGAGACGCCGCCCCGGCGGCCGGCGCCCGGTGCCGGCCAGACCGCGCCCGGCCGCGCCACCGCGGCGGCGCCGTACCCGGCAACGCCGGCTCACAGCAGGTGCAGGGCGCGGGCCCGGTGGACGGCGTCGCGGCGGCGGGCGACGTCGAGCTTGCGGTAGATGCTCTTCAGGTGCGTCTTCACGGTGTTCACGGAGACGTACAGCTCGGCGGCGATCTCGGCGGTGGTCAGCATCGTCGGCAGGTAGCTGAGTACCGCCAGCTCGCGATCACTGAGCCGGTCGGCCGAGCGCGGCAGCCGCGGCGCCTCCGCCGGCCGCCCGCCCGCGCCAGCCACCGGGCCGCCGGGTGGCCCGCCCATGGCGCCCGGGCCTCGGCCGCCCGGGGCAGCGGCGATGGCCGGTCCCGGCAGCGGGCCGCCGACTCGGGCCTGCCCGCGCGCGGCGGCCGCCGGCCGATGGGGCGGAGCGGCCCGCCCGACCCCAGCGGCTGGCAGCGCCCGGGCGGCCGGGACCACAGGCCGCCGTCCTCCGGGCACCGCCGCCGCGGGGCCGGGCAGCCGGACGGCGGGCGTCCGCCC
>JADGHD010000694.1 GCA_019689615.1 Frankia sp.
GCGGGTTTTTGTTTAAACCCCCCGGGCCCCCCCCCCGCGGGGGGGGCCCTTCCTCGCATTTGCAGAACGGATGCTGATGACGACGGCAGAAGGCGCCGGCGACGCGGGCGCGCTGCCGGCGCGGCGGCCGGACGTCACGCCGGCCGACTTCGAGCGGCTGGACATGCGCGTGGGACGCATCGTCGAGGTGCTCGACTTCCCGGAGGCCCGCAGGCCGGCCTGGCGGCTGTCGGTCGACGTCGGCCCGCTCGGTGTGCTGACGACCAGTGCCCAGGTCACCCGGTACCCGCGGGAGAGCCTGCTGGGCCGCCTCGTCGTGGTGGTGGTCAACCTGGGGGTGAAGCGGATCGGGCCGGTCCGCAGCGAGTGCCTGGTCCTCGGCGCCGTCGACTCGGCCGGTGTCGTCACGCTCCTCGAGGTGCCCGAGGGCACCCCGCTGGGCTCGCGGATCGCCTGAGCGGACCGCCTGAGCCGCCGGCCCGGCCGCGGCCTCCCCAGACGTGCCCCTACATGTGCCAAGGCCCGCGGCCACCGGTTCCTGCCGGCGGCCGCGGGCCTTCGTCGTTCGCGGGACCCCTGGCTCGGGGTGCCTGCCCAAGGGCGTTGGCACAAGGGCGCCCGTTGCGGGCGCTGGCTTGAGGCGCTCAGTCGATGGCCTCGAGGCGGCCCTGGACCTGGCCGCTGCGCGCGGCGGTGCGGGCGGCGACCCCGAGTACCTGGAGGAAGCCCTCCGAGTCCTTGTGGTCGAACGCGCCGATCCGGCTCATCGAGGCGTCCTCCTCGCTGTAGAGCGAGTGCGGGATGTCGCTGGCGCCGGCGAACGCGATGTTGCCCTTGTAGAGCTCGACGGTGATGGTGCCCGAGGCGAGCTCGGCGACCTGGGAGATGACGGCGCGGGCGAGCTGCGAGCCGAGGTCCTCGCCGTAGGCCTGGTAGAGCTGCTCGGCCAGGAAGCTTGAGGCGAACTCGAAGATCTTCCGGGCCCGCCGGTCGAGGATCGTCTGCAGCAGGAACTCGTAGGCGCTGCCCAGCAGCTCCATGCCCGGCGCCTCGTACACGCCCCGGGACTTCACGCCGACGAACCGGTTCTCGACCAGGTGCAGGTTGATGCCGACCGCGTTGCGGCCGCCGATCTCGTTCGCGCGCTCGAGCAGCTTGTCCGGCTCGCTGATGGCCTCGCCGTTGATGGAGACCGGCCGGCCCTTCTCGAACACGATCGTTACCTGCTCGGGGCGGTCCGGGGCCTCGGCCGGCCGGACGCCCATGATCGGCGTCACGAAGTTCGCGCCGGTGCCGAGCGACTCCAGCACGCCGGCCTCGTGGGTGAGGCCGAGCAGGTTCGCGTCCGTCGAGTACGGCGAGGTGCGGGTGGCCCGGATCGGCAGCCCGTGCTTCTCGCAGTAGTCGATCATCTCCTCGCGGCCGCCGAACGCGTCCAGGAACGCCTGGTCCCGCCAGGGGGCGTAGATCCGCACGCTGGGCGCCAGCATGTTCGGCACCAGCTGGAACCTGGCCTGGTCGTTGCCGCGGCCGGTGGCGCCGTGGCTCATGACCCTGATGCCGCGCTCCAGGATGTGCGGCAGCACGCCCCGGATCGTCACGTACCGGCCGAGCGGGGTGGTGTTCCAGTACCGGCCCTCGTACGTGGTGAGGCCCTGGATGGCCGCGATGCCGGCCTCGGCCATCTCCCGGCGCAGCGGCACGATGACCGTCTCGACGGCGCCGCAGGCCCGCATCCGCTCGGCGACGACGTCGAGGCCCTCCTCGTCCGGCTGGCCCAGGTCGGCGGTGAAGCAGACCACGCGGACCCCGTGCGCCGTCATCCAGTGGGTCACCGTGCAGCTGTCGAGACCGCCCGAGGCGAAGAACGCCACGGTCTCGCCCCGCAGATCCTTGATGTCCATGTCGTCCCGCTTCCGTATGAGGGTCGGCGGCCTGCTGTCAGCCCGTCCGCAAGTCTATACATGTCAACGTATGACCATCCGCTCTGGCCGGAGCCAGAGCCGGCTTCCGGGACGAACGTATGCGGCAGGTCGCCCGGCCTGGGTCGTCCGTGCCTGGACTATCCTGTGAGGTGCGGTGGGTGCCGGCCCGCGTGCAGGACGCGAGCGGCCCAGTTCGTTGACGCAGGTCAGCCGCGGACGGCCGGGGACTGTCCCGAGCCGGTCGAGCCAGGTCGCGGCCCTGCCGGTGTACCTCGACCTCCTCCCCGAGGATGATGTTCCGGCTGGCGGTGAGTGAGGCACCGCCGGCGCCGTCGAAGCCGCCCGCCCGAGCCAGCGGTGGCGGGGGCGAGCGGATGACGGCCTGCCCGCCACCTCGCGGTGCCGGTGACGGCGCTCCGGGGTTGCCCGCGTGACGACACCGATCAACAACCAACCTCAACAGTGGAGCCGCCACGCGCGGCGGACGAGCGGGAGCGACGACGATGCCGAGCCCAGATTTCACCCCTGTCTCCTCCGGCGGCCAGCGCCGCCGGGCCTCGGGTGGTGCCGCGTCCGCCGCCTCCCCACGCCGCGCCGGCCAGTCCGGAAGCGGCCGCCAGGGCGCCAGCGGCGGCTTCGGCCGGGGGCGCGGCTCCGCCAGCCCCGCCCGGCCCACCGGGCCAGCCCGCGGCCGGGCCACGGGCGGCCACGGCGGCGAGGCGGGCCCCCGCACGGGATGGGTGGCGCGCCCCGCCGGCCGGGCCCAGGGCGGCTTCCGGCCGTCCGACGACCGTCGGCGCGCTGG
>JADGHD010000695.1 GCA_019689615.1 Frankia sp.
GTCCGGCTGGGGGGCTGGGTGTTGTGTTTAAGAGACAGCGCCCACCCTGACCCGGAGCACCCGCGCACCCGACACCACCGGATTCCACACCACAGCCAGCAGACAGACGGACGAGGGCGATTCCCATGGACCACAACGACCCGCTGGGCCAGGCCGGCCAGTCGGTCGCCGACAGGCCGGGGGCGGCAGGCTCCCCGGCGGCGGGCAACCCACCGGCCGGGCCACCGGGCAGGCCGGTGCGCAAGAAGCTGGCGCTGTGGGACCGGGTGAAGTTCCTGATCCTGCTCGGCGGCCTGTTCACCTTTGTCGTCGCCGCCGAGGTGTCCGGCAACCCACTGATGACGTGGCCGGACGCGATCAGCATTCAGGCCGAGTCGAGCTGGTGGCTGTTGGCGCTGATCGGCGTCGAGATCGTGCGCCAGCTGCACATGTTCGTCGGCGAACACTGGTCGGCGTACTACGTCTTCTGGAACGACAAGGTCTTCGGTCGGGCCGAGCGCCGGATGCTGCGGCTGAACGACTGGAACCGCTTCCGGGTGAGCCGCGCGCTCAAGTGGCTCGCGATCGTGTTCATCGCCGTCTTCATCTACTCGCGCATCGTCGATGAGTCGATCTTCGACACGGTGGTCCGGGTGCCCGGCGACGTCTGGGACGCCCTGCCACTGATCCTGCAGCTCGCGCTGCTCCTGGTCTTCGTGGTCGGCCAGTTCGTCGCGATCTTCTGGTTCCTGTCCAAGGGCGGCGTCGAGGTCTACTACCCGGATGACGTCAAGACCCGGTTCTCCGACGTCTGGGGGCAGGACCACGTCGTCGAGCGGGTCAAGGAGAACGTCTTCTACCTGGAGCACCCGGAGGAGATCGAGAACAAGGGCGGCTACGTCCCCGGCGGCATCCTGCTGTGGGGCCCGCCCGGAACCGGCAAGACGCTGATCGCCGAGGCGGTCGCCGGCGAGACCGGCAAGCCGTACGTCTTCATCGACCCCGGCGCGTTCAACGCCATGTTCTTCGGCGTCGGCATTCTCAAGGTCAAGTCGCTGTTCCGGCGGCTGCGCAAGCTCGCGCTGCGGTACGGCGGCGTGATCGCCTTCTTCGACGAGGCCGACAGCCTCGGCAACCGCGGCCAGCTCGCCCAGGGCTTCAACCGGCCGATGGCGCGCTTCGGCTCGTGGGCCGCCCGGCGATCGGCGAGCTACCTCGGCGCCCACGGCTGGCGGGCCCCGTCCCACGCGGACGACCCGCTGGCCGGCTACGACGGCTGCAACGGCCTGCACTACCTCAGCAACCTCGCCCGGGCCGAGATCCTCAACCACCGGGCGGCTGCCGCCGCGGGCCAGCCGTTCGGCGTGGACGGCGCGGTGGGCGTCGGCCCCGGCCGGGTGACGGACCACCGGGTGATCATGGGCGGGATGATGGGCGGCGGCGCCGGCATGGGCACGCTGCAGGCCCTGCTCGCCGAGATGTCCGGCCTGAAGAAGCCGCGCGGCTTCCTCAACCGGGTGGTGCGCCGAGCCCTCGGCATGAAGCCGAAGCCGCCGCCGAAGTACCGCATCCTGATCATGATGGCCACGAACATGCCGAACTCGCTGGACGAGGCGCTGCTGCGCCCCGGCCGGATCGACCGGCAGTACGAGGTGGGCTACCCGAGCAAGGAAGGCCGGATCCGCACCTACGAGGGCTACCTCGGCAAGGTGAAGCACGAGCTCACCCCGGAGCAGATCGAGCGCCTGGCCATCATGAGCCCGGAGGCCACCGGCGCCACCATCAAGGACACCGTCAACGAGGCACTGACCCAGGCCATCAAGGACGGCCGGGACGTCATCACCTGGCAGGACATCCTGCGCGCCCGGATCGTCAAGGAGCACGGCCTGCCGGACGACCACGAGCACATCGCGCGCGAGCGGCACAGCATCGCCCTGCACGAGGCCTGCCACGCGGTCGTCGCCTACCGGCTGCAGCGCGGCCGGGTGATCGACCTGGCGACCATCGAGCGGCGCGGCAGCGTCGGCGGCTTCGTCCGCCAGGTCGCGATCGAGGACAGCATGTTCCTCTGGAAGTCCGAGATCGAGGTCCAGGTCATGGTCTCGCTCGCCTCGCTGGTCGGTGAGCGGATGTTCTTCGACGGCGACAACACCGTCGGCGTCGGCGGCGACCTGCGCAGCGCCACGCTGCTGGTCTCGCGCAGCATCTCGTCGGCGGCGATGGGCGACACGCTCACGTCGTGGCTCACGATGACCGAGATGTCGCTGGGCACGGCCTCGATCGACGTCAACGCCGACCGCCCGTTCGGCGAGCAGGTCGAGGCCAAGCTGCAGGAGCTCTACCGGCGCACCGAGGAGGTGCTCGCGGCCAACCGCCACGAGGTGCTCGCCCTGACCCACGCCCTGGAGACCCACAAGACGATCACCGGCGAGGACGTCGAGGCCATCATCGAGGGCAGGCAGGGCCCGACCGTCGACGGCCGGCGCTACCACGAGCCCGACTTCCTCGAGCTCGCCGAGGAGTACCACCGCAACGCCGTCCGCGCCCACCGCAACAACACCCGCGACAAGATCCTGCAGCTCCCGCCGCTGGACCGGGTCGCAGCGACGACCGCCCCCAGCGACGGAGCCGGCAGCGACTCCGCCCCGGCCCGGCGGGAGGACCCCGACTCCCGGACCTGACCCCACCGGCCACCCCCGACGTTCCTGGCGCTCGGTCCGGTCGTGAACCGGCGATGGTGCGTATA
>JADGHD010000696.1 GCA_019689615.1 Frankia sp.
CGGCGCCTGCCCGGCGCCGCCCCGATCACCCCCACCCCACCGAAAGGTCCGTGATGAACCTCGCCCACGAGGCCACTGTCACCACCTGGCGCGAGCCCGCCGGGCCGCCGCTTCGCGCGACCCTGGTCGTGCTGCCGGGACGGGGCGAGTCGCCCCAGGTGTACGAGCGCTTCGGCCGCCGGCTGGCCAGCGACGCCTACCGGGTGCACGCCGTCACCGCGCCCAGCGAGGACCCGGCCCGCGCCCGCGCCGAGCTGGCCGACACGCTCGCCGCGGCAGCCGCCGACGTGCCCCGGGTCGTCGTCGGCTCGGACGCCGGCGCGGCGTTCGCCGCCCACCTGGCCGCGGGTGGTGAGCTCGACGGCCTGGGGGTGGCCGCGCTCGTGCTCGCCGGCCTGCCGACGGCGCCGGCACCGGTCGCCCCGGCGGCCGACTGGGAGGACGAGCTGTCGATCCGCACGTCCTGCCCGACCCACCAGGGGCGGATCACCGCGGGCGGGGTCCGGCGGGCGGCGCTGTTCGCGAGCCTGCCGGCGCAGTGGCTCGACCCGGCGATCCCCGCCCGGATCGGCCTGCCGGTGCTCGGCCTGCACGGCCGCGCCGACGCGGTGAGCCCGGTCGACGACGCCCGCCGCTGGTACGCCGTCGTGCCGCGGGCGGAGCTGGTCACCATCGCCGGCGGCCGGCACGACGCCCTCAACGACGCGACGCACCGCACGGTCGCGGCCGTCGTCGTGCAGTTCCTGGAGCGGCTGAAGGCCGACGCGAGCCTGGCGCCGATCGCCTACGCCGAGACGCTGCGCTA
This sequence comes from Frankia sp., assembly GCA_019689615.1. Taxonomy (GTDB): domain Bacteria; phylum Actinomycetota; class Actinomycetes; order Frankiales; family Frankiaceae; genus Pseudofrankia. The sequence goes on from JADGHD010000696.1 coordinate 806, forward strand.
GGGCGGCGGCCGTGTCCCGATACGTGATCATCGGCGCGGGCGCCGCCGGGGTGACCCTGGCCGCCGAGCTCGCCCGGGCCGGGCGGCAGGTCGTGCTGGTCGCCCGCGGCCGCCAGCTGGAGCTGGCCCGCGCCGGCGAGCTGCGCTACGTCCGCCCGGACGGGACGTCCGTCGTCGACGTGCCCGCGGTCGGCGGGCCGGAGGAGCTCGAGCTGGCCCGCGGCGACGTGCTGGTGCTGGCGACGAAGTCGCAGCAGGCCGACGCGGCGCTCGCCCGCTGGGCCAGGGCGGCGGTCGATGGCGGGCGGTGGCGGGCCGGCGCGGTGCTGCCGGTCCTCACCCTGCAGAACGGGCTGGACGCCGAGCGGGCCGCGCTGCGCCGGTTCGCCACGGTCGTCGGCTCGGTGCTGTGGGTGCCGAGCACCTACCTCGCCGACGGTGAGGTGATCTCGCCGGCCGCTCCGGCCGTCGGCGTGTTCTGGCTGGGCGCCTGGCCGGACGGCGAGCCGACGCCGCTGGTCCGCGAGATCGCCGCCGACCTCGTCGCCGCCGGGTTCGAGGCCCAGGTGGTCCCGGACCTGTCCCGGTGGAAGGCGGCGAAGCTGCTGGCCAGCGTCACGTTCGCGCTGGACGCCCTCTACCCGCCCGGCCAGGAGCGGGACCGGGCGGCCCGGCTGGTGGCGGCCGAGGCACGGGCGGTGCTGACCGCGGCCGGCTTCGGGATCGCCGACGTGGCCGGCGAGAGCACGGTCCGCCTCGACCGGTTCGCCGTCGCCCCGGGGCACCAGCGGCCGGGCAGCTCGACCTACCAGAGCCTGGCCCGCTCCCGCGACGCCGAGACCGACTTCATCAACGGGGAGATCGTGCTGCTCGCCCGCCAACTGGGCCGGCGCGCGCCGATCAACGCCGCACTCGCGGAGCGGGTGGCCCGGGCGGTCGAGGAGCGCACCCCGCCGGGGTCGCTGCCCGTCGACGACCTCGCCGCGCTGCTCGCCTCGGCCAGCGTGCTGGTCGACGCCGACACGCTGCGCGCCGAGCTCGCCGGCGCGACGCCGCCGGCGCTGCTGGACGTGCGCTGGGCGCTCGGCGACCCGGACGGCGAGAAGCACTACCTCGACGGCCACCTGCCCGGCGCGGTCTACGCCGACCTCGACACCGAGCTGGCCGCCCCGCCGTCACCGGCCGCCGGCCGCCACCCGCTGCCGCGGCTCGCGGACCTGGAACGGGCCGCGCGGCGGTGGGGGCTGCGCACCGGCCAGCCCGTCGTCGTCTACGACGCCGTCGCCGGGCAGAGCGCCGCCCGTGCCTGGTGGCTGCTGCGCTGGGCCGGCGTCGAGGACGTACGCATCCTCGACGGCGGCCTCGCCGCCTGGGAGGCGGCCGGCGGGCCGCTCGAGACCGGGCGCCGCGAGCCGACACCAGGTGACATCGAGATGTCCGCTGGCCGGCTGCCGGTGCTCGACGCCGACGCCGCCGCCGCGCTGCCCGGTGCCGGCGGGGTGCTGCTCGACGCCAGGGCCGGCGAGCGCTACCGCGGCGAGACCGAGCCGATCGACCCCCGCGCCGGCCACATCCCGGGCGCGATCAGCCTGCCCACCGGCGGCAACGTCGGCCAGGACGGCCGCTTCCTGCCGGTCGCCCGGCTGCGCGAGCGCTTCGCCGCGGCCGGGGTCACCGCGGTGGCCGCCGCTGGCGGCACGGTCGGCGTCTACTGCGGCTCCGGCGTCACCGCGGCCCACGAGATCGCGGCGCTCACGGCCGCCGGTATCGACGCGGCGCTGTTCCCCGGCTCCTGGTCCGCCTGGTCCGCCGACCCCGCCCGCCCGGTCGCCACCGGGCCAGACCCGGCATGACCGCACCCCCTGCCCGCATCCCGGCGCATGACCCCGCCTCGCCCCGAATGGAAGGAAGGGACC
>JADGHD010000697.1 GCA_019689615.1 Frankia sp.
ATCCCGGCCCGCCGGTGGCCCCGATCGCGCCGATCCAGCCGGGCCAGCCGATCCCGGCCGGCCGGTCGATCCCGCCCGGATCGCCCATCCAGTCCGCCGCGGCCGGCCCCGCCGGGCACGACGGCCAGCCGCCGCTGTTCGAGCGGTCCAGTCTGCCGATCCGCCGTCGGCTCGCGATCACCGAACGGCGCGAGCCGCGCCACCGCGCGCCCGGCCGCGGCCACACCGACCGCTCCTGAGCCACGCCGCCGCGCGGCTCAGCAGACCTCGCGGAACGGCACGCCCGGGATGTAGTGGCGCCACCTGGCCTCGTCGAGGCGGTTGGCCGGGTCGCGGCAGGCGGCGGCCACCAGGGTGGCGTCGTCGAGGCTGGTCAGCCGGGCGGTGCGGTCCTGGCCGCCGGTGAGCAGGCGCTGGCCGTCCGAGGTGAAGGCGAGCGACTGCACCCAGTCGGCGTGGCCCGTCAGCAGGCCGGCGGACGGCGGCGGCGGCGCGCCGCGGCCGATGGTGGTCAGGTCCCACAGGTGCACCTGGGTGTCCCAGCCGCCGGTGGCCAGCGTCCGCCCGTCCGGGCTGAACCCGACCGCCAGCACCCAGCGCGGGTCGGCGTCCAGGGTCGCCATCGCCGCCGGCTGCGCCGGGTCGGTGACGTCCCACAGCCGCGCGGTCCCGTCGTAGCCGCCGGTGGCCAGCAGCCGGCCGTCGGGGCTGAACGCCAGCGCCCAGACGTAGTCGGTGTGGCCGGTGATCGTGGCCAGCGGGCGCGGGGTGGTCCGGTCGCTGATCTCCCAGATCCGCGCCGTGCGGTCGGTGCTCGCCGTCGCCAGCAGCCGGCCGTCGGGGCTGAACGCCACCTGGCGCACCCAGCCGGTGTGCCGGGCGAGCACCGCGGCCGGCACCGGCAGCGCCGGGTAGGTGATGTCCCACAGCCGGGCGGTGTTGTCCTGGCCGGCGGTGGCCAGCAGCCGGCCGTCCGGGCTGAACGCGACCGACAGCACCTGCCCCTCGTGGCCGAGCAGCCGGGCGACCTCGACCGGGTGGGCCGGGTCGCGCACGTCCCACAGCACCGTCGAGCGGTCGTGGCCGGCGGTGGCCAGCAGCGTCCCGTCCGGGCTGAACGCCACCGCGCTCACCCAGCCCTGCCGGGCGTCGAGCACGGCCAGCTCGCGCGGCGCCGCCCGGTCGGAGATGTCCCACAGCCGCACGGACTGGTCGGCCGAGGCGGTGGCGGCGAGCCTGCCGTCCGGGCGGACGGCGACGCCGAGCACCGCCGCGGTGTGCCCGGCCAGCACGGCGGCCGCTGGCCCGGCGAACGAGGTGCGCAGGCTCGCCCGCGCCGGCTGGCTGGGGCTGATGTCGAACGCGACGAGGCTGAGCTGGTCGGCGAGCCCGGCGTCGGCGGAGCGGACCCGCTCGGCCGTGGCGGCCACCTCGGCGGACAGCTGGGCGGGCGTCGGGCTCGGCGCCGGCTCGCGGCCCAGCACGACCGGGATCAGGACCGCGATCAGCAACAGCGCCAGCAGCGGCGTGATCATCAGCGAGCCGTGGCGGACGCGGTCGGCCCAGCCGCGCGGCCGGAAGTCGTCGGCGCCGGCCTCGCCCGGCCTGCCCAGCGCCGTCGGCTCGGCCGCCAGGCCCGCCGCCAGCTCAGCCGCTGCCGCCTCCCACGCCGCCGGCTCGGCCGGGCGCACCGCCCAGCCGGCCTGCCCGGCCCGGCCAGCCGGCTCGTCGGCGCCGGCCGCGGCAGGGGGCGCGAGCTGCCCGGCCGGCGGGGAAGGGGCGGGTGCGGCGCCGCCGTCGGACTGGGCCGGCTGGGCGGGCTGCGCCGGGATGGCGGCCGAGCGGATCACGTGGCTGAGCGCCGGGTCGGGGTGGGTCGCCGGACCCATCCGGACAAGCTGCTGGAACAGCTCGTGGGCACTGGGCCGCTCGGCCGGGTCCTTGCTCATCGCCCGGGCGACGATCGGCCGCAGCACCGGGTCGAGGCCGTCCAGCAGCGGCTCGGCGTTCACCACCCGGTACAGCTGGACCGGGGTCGGCCCGTCGCCGAACGGCAGCAGGCCGGTGCCGGCGTAGGTGACGAGCCCGCCCCAGGCGAAGATGTCGACCGCCGCCGTCACCGGCTCGCCGTTGGCCTGCTCCGGCGCCATGAACGCCGGCGTCCCGATCCGCTGCAGGTCCTGGCTGAGCACCCCGTCCGCGTCGGTCGCCTGCGCGATCCCGAAGTCGATCACCCGCGGGCCGAGCGCCGACAGGAGCACGTTCGACGGCTTGAGGTCGCGGTGGACGAGCCCGGCGCCGTGGATCGCGGTCAGCGCGGCGGCGACGCTGACCGCCAGCCGCTCCAGCTCGGCGGTGCGCAGCGGGCCGCCCGCCCGCACCGCCCTGGTCAGCGTCAGCCCGTCGATGTACTCGGTGACCAGGTACGGCGGGCCGTCCGGTGGGTCGACGACGGCGAGCACCTCGGCGGTGCAGAACCGGGCGACCCGCCGCGCCATGTCGGCCTCGCGCAGGAACCGCTCCCGGAACTCCGGCCGCCCGGCCAGGTCGGCCCGGACCATCTTGATCGCGACCAGCCGCTGGTCGGCGTCCATCCCGAGGTAGACCGTGCCCATCCCGCCCTGGCCGAGGCGGCCGAGCAGCCGGTAGGCGCCGAGCTCGTGCGGGTCGTCCGGCTCGAGCGGGTCGGCCAGCGCGCCGCCGATCGGGTGGGTCGGGTG
>JADGHD010000698.1 GCA_019689615.1 Frankia sp.
GCGCCACCCCCGGCCGCGCCCCCGCCGCCGGCCACGGCGCCGTCTCCGCCCGCGGTCACCCCGCCGGCCACGGCCACGGCGCCATCCCCGGCCACGGTCACCCCGCCGGCCACGGCCGCCGTTCCCAGCACGGTCAGCGGGCCCACGGCCGAACCCGTCGCGAGCGAGCCGGCGCCCACCCGGCTCACGGCGGACGAGCCAGCCGCCGACGTGCCCACGGCCGCCAGCGCGCCAGCGCCGACGGCGGGCACACCCGACGCGCGGCCGCAGCCGCCGGCCGGCATGACCGAGCGCGAGGCCCGGATCCTCGCCGTGGAGGCGAGGCACTGGCGCTACCCGGCGGCGAAGGAGGCGGCGATCCGCGAGGAGCTCGGCCTCACCCCGGCGCGCTACTACCAGCTGCTGAACGTGCTGATCGATTCGCCGGCCGCGCGCGCCGCCGAGCCGGTGCTCGTCGGGCGGCTGACCCGGCTGCGTGACCGCCGCCGTCGTGGCTGGTCGGCCAGCCCTGGCGCGGCCGGCCCGCGTCCTTCTCGCGGCCCCTTCTCCCCCTACCCGGACAACAAGGCGTGAGCGACCCCACCCGCACCCCTGACCCGGCTGATCCGCGCCGCGGCGGGCGGCATGCCGCCGCCCGCGTCGGCCGTCTGCGCGTCGAGGCCGTCGCCGCGGCGATCGCGATCGTGGCGATCACCGTCGGCATCCTGCTGCTCAACCTGGTGAACGGCTCCTCCGGCGACGCAGCGGCCGCCCCGGCGGCCACCACCAGCCAGCCGGCCGCGACCGAGGCCCCGACCATGGAGCCGGCGCAGACGCCGAGCGCCGCGCCCGAGACCACGCCACCACCCGGGCCGAGCACGCCGTCGCCCGAGCCGACCACCCGCGACGACGAACCGGCCGGGCCGCGGGCCTTCGCGCCGGTCGTGATCCTCAACCACTCCCGGATCGCCGGCCTGGCCGAGGCCGCCCGCGAGCCGGTCGAGGACGCCGGGTTCACGGTCGCCCGCACCGGCAACTTCCACGCCACCTACAACACGCCGGTGACCACCGTCTTCTACCCGGACGGCCTCGAGGACGCCGCCCGCACGCTGCGCGACCTCGTCGCCGGCGTCGAGGACGTCGTGCCGATCAGCGACACGAACATCGAGGTCTACGACCCGGACAAGCTGATCCTCGTCGTCACCCGGGACTTCCCGACCCCCACCCCGGCACCCTGACGGCCCGGCGGCCGGGACGCGGATTCCGGCGGCCGGGATGGGCGACCACCCCGAAGTAGCTGACAGATTCGTCTAGTCTCCCGGTGTGCTTCCCCTGTCGCCAGCCCCAGCAGCAGGCGGTCACGGTCTGGCGACCGTCGGTACCGCACGTGTGCTCGTCGCGTCGAACCGTGGCCCCGTAACTTTCTCGATCAACGACCGGGGCGCGCTGGTCGCCCGGCGCGGCAGCGGCGGGATCGTCAGCGGGATGCAGGAGGTCCTGCGCGAGGCGGCGGTCGAGCCGGACGGCGGCGGGATCGTCTGGGTCTGCGCGGCGCTGGGCGACGCCGACCGGCGCGCGGCCCGGGCCCACCCGGAGGGCCGGCTCGACCTCGCCGGCTTCGACACCGGCGGCGCCGCGATCCGGATGCTCGACGTCGACCGGGAGGTGTTCGACCGGGCGTACAACGCGATCGCGAACCGGACGCTGTGGTTCGTGCTGCACCTGCTGTTCGCCCCGGCCAACGAGCCGACGTTCGGTGAGTCGTTCTGGCGAGACTGGGCGGCGTACGAGGCCTACAACGAGACGTTCGCCGAGGCGCTCGCCGCCGAGGCCGCGCCGGGCGCCGCGGTGCTGATCCAGGACTACCACCTGACGCTGGTCCCGGGCATGCTCCGCGCGCTGCGGCCGGACCTGCGGATCTCGCACTTCACCCACACTCCGTGGGCCCCGCCGGAGTACTTCCGGATGCTGCCGGACAGGGTGTCGCGAGCCGTGCTCGCCGGCATGCTCGGCGCGGACCGGCTCGGCTTCCTCACCGCCCGCTGGGCCGGCGCCTTCCGCGACTGCGCCCGGGCGTTCCTCGGCGCCGAGGCCCAGCCGGCACCCGGCGGCCCGGTGGACGAGGAGATCCTGGAGCACGACGGGCGGCGGGTGTGGCTGGGCGTGCACCCGCTGGGCGTCGACGCAACGGCGCTGCGGACGCGGGCCGCCGCGCCGGACGTGCGCGCCCGGGCGGCCGAGCTGCGCGCCCTGGTCGGCGACCAGCGGCTGATCGTACGGATCGACCGCACGGAGCTCACCAAGAACATCGTCCGCGGCCTGGAGGCCTACCGGGGGCTGCTGCGCGCGTACCCGGACTGGCGAGGCCGGGTCACCCACCTGGTCTGCGCCTACCCGTCCCGGCAGGACATGCCCGAGTACCGGGAGTACACCGCGGCGGTGCGCCGCGTCGCCGCCGAGATCGACGCCGAGTTCGGCACGGACAGCTGGCGGCCGCTGCGGCTGGAGGTCACCGACGACTACCCGCGCTCGCTCGCCGCGCTGACGCTGGCCGACGTGCTCGTGGTGAACCCGATCCGGGACGGGATGAACCTGGTCGCCAAGGAGGGCCCGACGGTCTGCGACCGCGGCCTCGCGCTGGTGCTGTCCCGCGAGGCCGGGGCGTGCGCCGAGCTCGGCGCCATTAACACCTAACCCAGCCCACCAGACAAACGCGAATAGCGTTAGCCG
>JADGHD010000699.1 GCA_019689615.1 Frankia sp.
GCCGCCGGCCGAGCCGCCGCCGGCCGAGCCGCCGCCGCTCGCCACGTCGCCACCGTCGCCGCTGGCTGGGCCTGCACCGACGGCGCCGAACAGCGCCGTGGCTGGCAGGCCTGCGACCTCGCGGGCCACCGCGAGCAGCTCCTGGGCGGCCAGCGGGTGGGCCACGTACTGCAGCTCGACCACGTGCCGGCCGGCGTCGTGGTCCCGCACGGTCCCGACGAAGACGGCGGTTCCGCCCGCCTGCGGCAACGCCACCGCGGCCAGGCACTCGTCCACTGACAGCGGCTGGTCGCGCAGCTCGGCGAGGACCAGCGGCCGCTCCGGTCCGGCGGCCGGCTGCGCAACGGATGGGGCGGCATTGGTGGATGCGTCCACAGGCGCACCGTTCGGCGATGTGACGACCACGTCCATCAGATGACGGTATCCGCCGGGCCGCGGTTTCGGCATCGGCGGGAAAACGCACTACGGTGGATACATGTCCGTAGAGCGCACGGCAGACTCCTACCGGTTGTCGTCCCGGCAAGGTTCGCGATGAGCAGCCAGTTCCCGTTCGGGTTCACCCCGGGCGGGGGTGGTGACCGGGGCGGCGGTGGCTCGCCGTTCGGCGGCGCCGCCCCCTTCTTCGCCGAGCTGGAGAAGCTGCTGTCCTGGCAGGGCGGCCCGGTCAACTGGGAGCTCGCCCGCCAGGTCGCGGCCCGCACCGTGGGCGACGACGACCCCAGGATCAGCAGGGCCGACGCCGAGGCGGTGGTCGCGGCGCTGCGGGTCGCCGACCTCTGGCTGGACCCCGTCACCCGGCTGCCGGCCGGCGGCGCCGTCGCCGAGGCCTGGTCGCGGCAGCGCTGGATCGAGGCCACGCTTCCGGTCTGGCAGACGCTGTGCGACCCGGTCGCCGGCCGGGTCGTCGAGGCGATGCGCGCCGGGCTGTCCGGCGGCCTGGCCAAGCTGGGCGGCGAGGGCGGCCTGCCACCGGAGGTGACCGCGGCGCTCCCGCCCGGCCTCGACCTCGGCAAGCTGATGGCGGCGGGCGGGCCGATCGTCGAGATGATGAACCGGGTCGGCGGGATGCTGTTCGGCGCCCAGGTCGGCCAGGCGATCGGGACGCTGGCCAGGGAGGTGCTCTCGTCCACCGAGATCGGCCTGCCGCTGGCGCCGGCCGGCACGGCGGCGCTGCTGCCGGCGAACGTGGCCGCGTTCGGCACCGGCCTCGGGGTCGCCGCCGACGAGGTGCGGATCTACCTTGCGCTGCGCGAGGCGGCGGCGAGCCGGCTGTTCGCGCACGTCCCCTGGCTGCGCAGCCACCTGCTCGGCGCGGTGGAGGAGTACGCCCGCGGCATCTCGATCGACCCGGACGCGCTCGGCCAGGTCATGCGGATGGTCGACCCGTCGATGCTGACCGACCCGGACCGGCTGGCCGCCGCGATCGGCGAGGACGTCTTCTCCGCGGCGAACTCCCCCGAGCAGCAGGCGGCGCTCGCCCGGCTCGAGGTCGCGCTCGCCCTGGTGGAGGGCTGGATCGACCACGTCACCGACAACGCGGCCACCGGCCACCTGCCCGCAGCCGCCCGGCTGCGGGAGATGGTGCGCCGCCGCCGCGCCGAGGGCGGGCCGGCGGAGCAGACCTTCGCCACCCTGGTCGGCCTGTCGCTGCGGCCACGGCGGCTGCGCGAGGCGGCGGCGCTGTGGGAGGCGCTGACCGAGGCCCGCGGCGCCGACGGCCGGGACAGCGTCTGGGACCACCCGGACCTGCTGCCGTCGGCGGACGACCTGACCAACCCGGCCAACTACGTCCGCGGCGGCGGTGGCGCGACCGGCTTCGACCCGATCGCCGAGATCGAGAAGCTGCGCGAGGCCGGGCAGGAGAGCCCGAAGGAGACCGGCAAGCACGGCGACGGCGGCAAGGACAGCGACGCCGGCTCGGCGTGACGCTGCCCGGCCGGCGGGTCACCGGCGCCGAGCCGCCGGCTGGCCGCTCGATGGATGCCCACCTGGCGGCCACCGGACCGGCCGCGCGGCGGCGGAGCGGCACAACTCGCCCCAGGCCGGCGCGGTTTCGGGCGGTGGCGTTGACGGCGCCAGCCCATTGACATAGCGTAATCGACGCGAGACCCCTGGTAGTCGAGGTCTTCCAGAAGGGGAAGCTGGGAGACCGCCGTCCTACCAGGGGTTTCCGCTGTCCTCCGCCGGGTGCCGGCCAGACCGGCCCGGGTTCCCGCAGGCGCGCCCGGCAACCGGGCAACACCGGCGTAACTCCGCACTAGCCGCCCGCTCCGGGTCATCACGGCTGTCCGCGTCACCGGCCATCCGGCCAGCCCACCCGGCCGCCCCAGCCACCCGTCTCGGCAGGATGAGTCCCGCCCGTCGGGCCGGCGCCCGGCCCGGCTGGCGCCGTTCATCGGCTGTCCTTGAGACCGACAGAGCCGTCTCCCCCCGGCGACGAGGCCGGAGGGAGACGTGGGAAGGAGTACGCGTGGCCGACAGCTACGAGGGCTACTGCGTCAAGTGCAAGGAGAAGCGGCAGTACGAGGGCGAGGTGCGGGTGAGCGAGTCGGGCCGGCGCATGGCCAGGGGGACCTGCCCGGTCTGCGGCACCACGATCAACCGCATTCTCGGAAAGGCATAGCAAGGACCGGCCGACCGGCCGCCGGGCGGCGCCGTCAAGGCCGGTGGGCCCACGGCC
>JADGHD010000700.1 GCA_019689615.1 Frankia sp.
GCTGGGGGCGGGGGGTCAGCGGGCCGGCGGTCGGGGTCTCGTAGCCGCCGATCCACTCCGGCTGCCAGTGCGGGTCGTATTGCTGGTCGTTGCACTGGGGGCGGTAGGTGGCGATCAGTTCCTGGGTGATCTGCTCGCGGTGCCGGGCGGTGGCGCCTGGCGGCGCGCAGGTGGCGATGTAGACCTTGAACCGGTCACCGGCCCGTTTTTTCCAGCATTTGGCGCGCGGGTGGCGGAACGGGAAACCCTCGGCGGCGAGGTTGTCGCTGTGGGCGGCGAAGATGACGGCGTACTCGCCAGGGTGGGTGTCCGGGCGCGGCCGGTAGAGGATCGCGTAGACGCCCGCGGCCGGCGGTGGGGTCCAGCCGGCGAGCAGCCGTGGCCCATCGAACGGGTAGCCGGCCAGCGAGCCGAGCCGGATCACGCGCGCCCGGCGGGGCGCTCCCGGCCCGCCGCCTCCGGGGCCGCCGAGGCGCCCGGCGCCGCCGGGGACTGCTCCCAGCCGGCCTGGTTGGCCTCGATGGCGGCGCGCTCCTGGTCCTCGCTGACCGCCTCGACGTGGCTGATCGGCCAGGGTGGCAGGGCAGCGCGGGCGACGGCCTGGCGGAAGGCCGCGGTGGCCAGCGCGACCGCCTCGTCCATGCTCGCCGCCTCGACCATCAGCTGCGCCCCGTACCGCGGGGTGCCGATGCCCGCGGCGATGCCGCCGTGACCGGCGATGGCGTCGGCGAGCTCGACGATCTCCTCCCGGGTGAGCTCGCGGTCGCCGTCGGCCGCGAGCGCGACGCTCCAGCGCATCTGTGCCTCCGTCCCGTCGTGGTTCCTGCCAGGGCCCGTCGCGCGGGCCGGGTCCGCCTGCAGTGTCCGGTCAGCCGAGCCGTGCCAGGGCGGTGGGGAACTCCAGCAGGCTGGCGAGGTCGTGCCCGGACAGCAGCAGGTCGATGTGCGGCGCGGCGATCAGCATGCCCAGCGAGGCTGGGATGTTGTCCGGGTCGGCGCCGCGGTGGGGGTTCATCCAGACGATCGCGTGGCACAGCCGCTCCAGCCGTGCCATTGCCTGCGCCAGAACGGCCGGGTCGCCCCGGTCCAGCCCATCCGAGCAGATGACGACGATCGCGCCGCGGGACAGGCCACGCCGCCCCCAGTCGCGCACGAACCGGTCCAGGCAGGCACCGATCTGGGTGCCGCCCTCCCAGTCGAAGACCGCGCCGGCGGCCCGGTTGAGCGCTTCCTGCGGCCGGCGGTACCGACCGAGCTCGCGGGTGATCCGGGTCAGCCGGGTGCCGAAACAGAAGACCTCGACGCGGTCGGCGGCGCGAGCAGTCGAATAGGCGAACTGCAGCAGGTTGCGGGAGTAGTCGGCCATCGAGCCGGAGACGTCCAGGATCAGCACGAGCCGGCGCGGGCGGCGTCGGCGTCGGCGTCGGCGCGGTATCGGCGGCGGTTCGCCGTGCCGGCGCAGCGTCTCGCGCACCGTCCGGCGCGGGTCGACGTGATGGCCACGGCGGGCCGGAACGTGGCGGCGGGTGCGGCGGCGCGGCGGGACCATCCGGATCGAGGCGATCAGCCGGCGCAGCGCGGCGAGCTCGTCCGGGGTGCAGTCGGCGAACGCCTTCGTGCGCAGTATCTGGATGTCCGAGCCGACCAGTCCCAGCTCGGCCGGCCGGTCCTGGACTTCCTCACGCGCTGGTGGTTCGGTCGCCGGCACCTCGACGGCCGAGTGCAACTGTTCGCGGGCCTGCCTGGGGGATTTCAGCGGCAGGCGGCGGACGGTCGCGTCGTCCGGCTCATCGAGGAAGAACTGCCGGAACACCCGGTCGTAGACCTCGATGTCCTCGCGGCGGCTGACCAGGCTGGCCCGGCCGGCCCAGTAGAGGTCACCAAGGTCTGCCGGGTCGAGCGCCGCCACCGCCGCGCTGTAGACCCGCAGGTCGCCCGTGCCGACCGGGACGCCGGCAGCGCGCACCGCCCGACCGAACGCGACGAGCACGCCGACCAGCTCGCGCCCTGGGCGGTCGTCGTCAGCCACCGGGGGCGAGCTCCCGCAGGTGGACGCGCACCAGTTCCAGGTCGTCGCGGTCCTTGACCACGGCGCCGAGGGTGTCCTCGGCGGCCTGGCTGGTGAGGGTGTCCTCGCCGAGCACGTCGAGGGCGCGCACCCAGTCGATCGTCTCGGCGACGCCGGGTGGGCGGGTGAGCTCCAGCTCGCGCAGCCGGTTCACCGCGGCGACGACCGCGCGGGCCAGCGCCGGGGCGACGCCGGGCTCGCGGGTCAGCACGATCTCGACTTCCCGGTCCTGGCTGGGGTAGCCGACCCAGTGGTAGAGGCAGCGGCGTTTGAGCGCGTCGTGCAGCTCACGGGTGCGGTTGGAGGTCAGGATCACCAGCGGAGGGCGCTGCGCGGCGATCGTGCCGATCTCGGGGATGCTCAGCTGGAAGTCGGAGAGCAGTTCGAGCAGGAAGGCCTCGAACTCGTCGTCGGCCCGGTCGATCTCGTCGATCAGCAGTACTGCTGTGTCGCCGGCCCGGACCGCGGCCAGCAGCGGACGCTCGATCAGGAACTTCGGCCCGAACAACGCGTCGACGGCCGCGTCCTCGTCGTATCCGGTGCCGCCGTCGGCCGTGCCGCGGGCGGCTGTGCTGTCGTCGGTGGTGCCGCGGGCGGC
>JADGHD010000701.1 GCA_019689615.1 Frankia sp.
ATCTCCCTCTCCCCCCCCGGCCCGGGGGGGCCCCCGGGCCCGGGGGGGGGGGGGGGGGGGGGTGGGCGCCCCCCGCGCGCACCTGCCGGCGGATGCCGTGGCGTACCCCGCCGTGGGCATCCACCGGCGGTTCCGTCAGGCGGCTCCGGCCGGCTCGACGGCGGTGAACTGGAAGAGCCGCTCGGCGTTGCCACGCCGGATCTTGTACTGGGTCTGCTCGGGCAGGTGGCCGACCAGCTTGCTCAGGTGCTCGATGCTGTTCGGCCAGGTCGTGTCGGAGTGCGGGTAGTCGGTCTCGACCATTACGTTGTCCTCGCCGATCAGGTCGAGGCAGCGGATGCCGGCGACGTCGTCGATGAAGCAGCCGTAGATGTGGTCACGGAACGTCGCGCGGACGTCGAGCCGCATCGGGTCGGCTTCCTTGATCTTGCCCTGGTCGGGGTAGCCGAAGTTCGCGGTGTAGGACTTCATCGCCCCGGTCACCGCCCAGTGCCGCTGCTTGTCGAGAACCTGCTCGGCACGCTCCAGGAAGTACGGGATCCAGCCGATGTTCCCCTCGGACAGGCAGATCTTCAGGTTCGGCAGGTCCTGCAGGTAGCTCGAGAAGAGCCAGGTCAGCATCGCGCCGGAGGTGCGGTTCGCCCCCCAGGTGAGGCTGGCCAGGTGCGGCGCCTGCGTCGAGATCTGCGGCATCGTCGACGACGAGCCGACGTGCATGCAGACGACCATCTCCAGGTCGTTCGCGGCCTGCATGACCGGGTCCCAGTACCCGTTCGGGTCGTGGATCGTCGGCAGGCCCAGCGGCTCCGGGTTCTCGCTGAACGCGAACGCGTTCACTCCCTTGGCCTTGACCCGCTCAAGCTCCGCGGCAGCGAGCCTGGGGTCCCACAACGGGATGATCGCGAGCGGGATCAGGCGACCGGGCGCCGTGCCGCACCACTCCTCGACCATCCAGTCGTTGTAGGCCCTGACGCACAGCAGCGCGAGTTCCTTGTCCTTGGCCTCCCAGAAGACCTGGCCGCAGAATCGGGGGAAGGACGGGAAGTTGACCGACGCGAGGATGCCGGCGCGGTCCATGTCCCTGACGCGCTCGGCCGGGTCATAGGCACCCGGCCGCATCTCGTCGAAGGTCACCGGGTCGGGGGAGAACTCCTCCTTCCGCTTGCCGGCGGCGACAGAAAGCCCCGAGGTGGGGACGGCCTTGTCCTCGTACAGCCAGACCTCCTCCTTGCCGCGCCTGACCATGCGGGGCGCGACGTCGTGGTACTTCGATGGCAGGCGGTCGAGCCACACCCTCGGCGGTTCGATGATGTGGTCATCGACCGACACCAGCCACTTCGACGGCGGGACGTCCGTCATTCGAGACTCCTGTTCTGCTGATCGGTGTGCTCGGCGCGCGGCAGCCGTGGCGACCGTGGTCGCGAAGTCGGGCCGTCCGGCGACGCGCCGGCGAGACACGGGCTGTGGGCCGCGGTGGGCGGGCGGCGCGTTCTGGGATGGCACGGCCACGGCGCCAGCGGGGGCGCATCCCCCGGGCGTGCCCTCCTGGCCGGTGCGGGCATGCCGAGGCCGGCGGCGAACCGGCCGCCGACGGAGAGCCGGGGCCTGCTTAAGTGATCCACCATGCCCGTGATCCACCTGCCTGAGTTCGGCCGGCTCGAAGATGCTAGTATCCTAGCGAGCCTGCCGGTATCTTAGCGCTTCCGCGACGCAAACGAGGCCTTTCATGCCCATCACCCCTGCTCCGGCCGTGCTACGCGCAGGCGAGATCCTCAGGTTCCTCGCCCACCGCCCCACCGAGGCGTTCACGATCTCCGACCTGGCCCGCGAGCTCGGCCTGCCCCGCGCCACATGCGACGCGGTCATGCAGGCACTCGCCCAGGGCGGCCTGGTGGTGCGCCGCGAGCGCGACCTGCGCTACGTACTCGGCCCGGCCGCGATCATGATCGGCAACGCCGCCAGGGCCGCCAACCCGGTGCTTCGGGTCGGTGCGGCCGAGGCCGACCGTCTGGCCCGCGCCCTCGGCGCCTGCGCCACGTTGTCGGTGCGCCAGGGCACCAGCTCCACGGTCGCCGAGGTGTTCGACCACGGCCCCGCCTTCGGCCTGCGCGCCCAGGCCGGCCAGACGATGGAGCACATGCCGCCGTTCGGCGCCGCCTACGTCGCCTGGCATGAGGACGAGATCGAGGCCTGGCTGGGTCGCTCACCGGTGCCGCTGGACGAGGAGGACCGCCAGCGGTTCCACAGCACGCTGGCCCAGGTGCGCCGGCTCGGCTACAGCGTCGCCGTGGCCGCCCCGCGCCGCGCCGAGCTCAACACGGCGCTGTCCACGCTGGCTGTGCGCCCAGACGAGGAACATGCCCGCCGCGCCCGCGACGAGGTGCTCAACGAGATGGTGCACCGCGACTACCTCGCCGGCGATCTCGCCGACCACGAGCCGCTGCGGGTCACCCTGATGTCAGCGCCGATCTTCGACGACCGTGGCCGCGCCGTGGCCTGCGTGATGCTGCTCGGCCCCGACCACGAGATGACCGGCGCCGAGATCCGCGCCCGCGGCACCGTCCTCGTGAACGCCGCCGCCCGCGCGACCCTGTTGTCCGGCGGCGAGTTCCCGCCCACCTACCCCAGCTCCGCACGCCACGCCCTGCACTCCATCCC
>JADGHD010000702.1 GCA_019689615.1 Frankia sp.
TCCGGCCGGCGGCTCCGTCAACCGATCGGCCTGGCGGGAAAGGGCCGCCCGGACCGCACGCGTCCGGGCGCAGCGCGGTCCGGGCGGGTCCGTGAAGCCGGCTCTCGTTTCGCCGGCCGTGCACCGGCTCGGCCGGCCTCGCGGCCGACCAGCCGGCTCAACCAACTTGGGTTGGCCTTTCGATCAGCCTGCCTCACGGCTGGCGGAGCGGCTCAGCCGGCCTTGCGGCTGGCGAGGTGGCCGCGCCAGCCGTCGGGGTGGCGGATCTCCACGGCACCGGCCAGGGCGTCGGGCCGCACCCGCATGCTCAGCGACCCGCTGCCGTCGGCCAGCTCGATCACCGTCAGCTCCAGCTCGGGTGGTTCCAGGGGCAGCAGGCGGTCACGCAGCACCGCGTAGCTCACGGCGTACAGCTCGCCCGGTACCGACCAGCCACCGGTGGTGACCGGCTCCAGGCCGGGGAACTCGTCGCGGAACGACCAGAAGCGGTAGCGCGGCGCGGTACGGACCGGGCCGAGGAACTCGGCGCCGGCGAGCGGGGCGTGGATGGATCCGCCGGTCATCGCCTGGCCGTTGACGAACATCCGGACGATGTCGGACCGGCTGTCGCTACGGGGCAGGGTGGCGCCGAGGGCGTCGGCGGCCGTGGTCAGATCGGTCATCGTCCTCATTCCTCCAGGCGGCCGGTGCGGCGCGCGTGCCCGCGCACGGCGTGCGCGAGGGCCGCGGCGACGGCCTGGTCCTCGTCACCGCTGGCGAGCGCCGCGATCAGCTCGCGGTGCTGCTCGACCGGCTCGTAACCGCCCTGCTGGACGTAGTCGTCGGTCGGGTACAGGAAGGCCTGCGACTCCAGGAACTTCGACGTCCGGGGGCTGAACGCGGCGCGGTTGACGGCCATGTGCAGGTCAAGGTGGGCCATCGCGAACGCCGGGCTGCCGATCCCGCCCTCGCGCAGCGCCTGCGCCAGCGGGTCGAGCTTGGCGAGGATCGCCTGCCAGTCGATCTCGGCGGCGCGCCGGCTCACCAGCCGGGCCACGACCTCGTCGAAGGCCACCCGCAGCAGGTGCATCTCCGCGCGCTCCCGCGGGCCGACGGCGCAGACCTCGAGCTGGCCGCGGCGCACCCGGGTCACCAGCGCCTCGCTGGTCAGGCGCTGCAGCGCCTCCCGGACGGGGGTGCGGCTCACCCCGAGCTCCTCGGCGAGGCGGTCCTCCACCAGCCGGGTGCCGGGCGCCAGCTCGCCGGTCATCACGGCCTGGCGCAGGTAGCGGTACACCCGCTCGCGCACGGTCGCTCCGCCCGTGCTGGCCGGCGGCAGCCCGCCGCCGTCCGGCCCACCGCGACGGGTCAGCTCGCTACTGGGGGCGGTGCGCACTCCCTCGGGTGTCATCGGATCTCCTGAGTCAGGATCGCGCGGGCGGCCGCCGCGCGGGCGGCGTGCGTCGCGCGTTGCATCAGCGTTCCCGAGCTGACAGTGCAGCCGGCGGCGAGCGCCTGGGCCTGCAGGCCGGAAAGGCGGTTGTTCAGGTCGAAGAAGCCGCCGCCCGGCCGGAACAGCACCTCGGTCGGGAACGGGAACGGGTTGGCCTCCGAGTCGGGGGTCTCCCCCCAGGTGGTCGAGTTGATCACGATGGTCGGCCGCTCGCCGCCCAGCGCGCCCGCGAGGTCCGCCGGCGCGGCCGCCTCGGCGCCGGCCACCGCGGCCAGCTCCTCGGCCGCGTCGACGGAGCGCGCGCTGACCAGCAGCCGCACGGCCGGCCACACCCGGCGGACCGCGAGCGCGACCGAGCGCGCGGACGCGCCGGCCCCGAGCAGCACGACGCTGGCCGGCACCCGCCCGGCGGCGAGCAGCTCGAGCACCGCCTGCGCGGCCCACGAGTTCGAGTTCACCCCGACGGCCACCGCGCCTGTGCCGTCCGGCCAGCGCAGCACGGTGTCGACCACCCCGGTCGCCGCGGCCGACGGCGACAGCCTGCCCAGCCGGGCTGCGACGTCGCGCTTCCAGGGGCTGAGCACGACGCCCAGCGTCCAGCCGGCGTCCGCGAGCAGCCCGTCCGGGTCGGCGAACGGCCGGGCCGCGCCGATCTGGAGCCCGGCTGCGGCGACGGCGTTCGCCAGCATCGGGCTGGCGACGGCGTGCGGCGCGGTCGTGCCGATCGCGCCGATCCCCACCGTCAGCGCCGCCTCGCCCTCGCCGGCAGCCGCCGGCGCCGCGATGCCCAGCGGGGCGAGCTCGGCGGAAAGGAACGCCCCGACCGCCGCGGTGACGACGTCGGCCCCGGCCGGGGGCCCGCCGTCCGGCCAGATCGCGGCGGGGGCGAGCTCGGTCCAGGCGGTCACAGTAGTGATCATGACATGCTCCCGGTGGTGGCCGTGGCGGCGGCGGAGACCGGGGCCGGCCGCAGGTGGCGCCCGCGGGGCGGGCCGACCGCCTGCCCGTCCTTGGCGACGAGCTCGCCGCGCAGGTAGGTGGCGCGCACGGCGCCGACGGTCTGCCAGCCGGCGTAGGGCGTCACCGGGTGCCTGGAGTGCAGCCGGTGCGGGTCGATCTCGCCGGGCGCGTCCGGGTCGACGAGCACGAGGTCGGCGGCGGCGCCGCCCCCCCGGGGGGCCCGTGGGGGGGGGGGCCCCCCCCACCCCCCCCGGGGGGGGGGGCC
>JADGHD010000703.1 GCA_019689615.1 Frankia sp.
TCGGCAGCGTCAGTTGTGTATAAGAGACTGGGCGATCGGTGTGCCGGGGGTGAGCTCATCGAGGCGGCGCCAGCCGTCGAGGGTGAGGAAGGGGTGGTTGGCGCTGGCCTTCACCACCCGGCCGGAGCGCAGCACCAGCTCGAAGACGTCCTTCGTGCCGCTGGGGAAGGCGTGCGTCAGCCGGGCGGGGACCATCCGCAGCCGCTCGTCGACTGACCAGACCGGGACGTCGCGCTCCCCGGTGGCGACCAGCTCGGCGATGGTGACCTCGGCGCCGGTGTCCGCCCGCAGCAGCCGGGTGTCGCCGGTGACGCAGCCGGACTCACGCAGGTCGGACACCTGCGGGCGCTTGTCGGCGCGCTGCTCGGAGGCCCGGTTGAGCTGCGAGATCGCGACCACCGGGATCTCCAGCTCCTTGGCCAGCAGCTTCAGCGACCGGGAGATCTCGCTGACCTCCTGCTGGCGGTTCTCCACCCTCTTCGGCGACGACATCAGCTGCAGGTAGTCGACGATGATCAGGCGGAGGTCGTTGCGCTGGCGCAGCCGGCGGGCCTTCGCCCGGATCTCCATCATCGTCAGGTGCGGGCTGTCGTCGATGAACAGCGGCGCCTCGGCGACCTCGCCCATCCGCCGGGCCAGCCGGGCCCAGTCGTCGTCGGTCAGCCGACCGGTGCGGATGTTCTGCAGCGACACCCGGGCCTCGGCGGACAGCAGCCGCATGGTGATCTCCATGCGGCTCATCTCCAGCGAGAAGATGACGGAGGTCATCCCGTGCTTGATCGACGCTGACCGGGCGAAGTCGAGCCCCAGCGTCGAGTTGTGGGTCGGCACGCAGGTCGGGCCGGCCAGGTAGCAGTGGTCGGGGCTGTCGACCTCGACGCAGCGGACCGGCACCGAGCGGACCGGCCGGACGTCGGTGACCAGCCGGGTCTCGGCCACCTGGCGACCGTCCCAGCGCAGCCGGGCGGCCCCCGGCGCGAGCACGAGCGCGTGCGCGGGCCCGCCGCCGGGCGCGTACAGGGTGCCGGCGAGCCGCTCGGTGGTGATGGGCCGGGACAGGGTCGCCAGCCGCGAGCCCGACCGGGCCCGGCGGGCCGCGGCGGCGGGCTCGGCCGGCCACTGGTGCCGCGCGTCGGCGACCAGCACGGTGCCGTCGGAGAACTCGACCTCGTAGCAGGGGCGGTCGAGCAGGACCTCGGTGGCGGCGACGACGCGGGTGGGCTCGCCGTCGGTGCCCAGCAGCAGGTCACCGACCGCGACGTCGCCCATGGTGGTCCAGCCGGTGGGGGTCGGCAGCGGGGTGTCGAGGGCGAGCGCCTTGCCGACCGCCGGCCGGGCGGCGACGATCCACAGCTGGCCGGGGTGCAGGCCGTTGGTGAGCTCGTCGAGGTCGGTGAAGCCGGTGGGCACGCCGGTGAGCGCCCCGTCGTGGCCGGCGATGGCCTCGATCTCCTCCAGCGCCGGGTTGAGCAGGTCGCTGAGGGGGGCGTAGTCCTCGTTGGCGCGGCGCTCGGTGACCTCGTAGACGGCGGCCTGGGCCCGGTCGACGAGCTCGTCGACGTCGGCCGCCGGGCCGTAGGCGAGCTGGACGATCCGGGTGCCGGCCTCGGCCAGGCGGCGCAGGATCGCCTTCTCCGCGACGATGCGGGCGTAGTAGCCGGCGTTCGCGGCGGTCGGCACGCTGGAGATCAGCGTGTGCAGGTAGGCGGGGCCGCCGACGCGCTCCAGCAGGTCGCGCCGGCCGAGCTCGGCGGCGACGCTGATGACGTCCGCCGGCTCGCCGCGGCCGTACAGGTCGCCGATGACCTCGAAGACGATGCTGTGGGCCGGGCGGTAGAAGTCCGCCGCCCGGACCAGCTCGACGACGTCGGCGATCGCGTCCTTGGACAGCAGCATGCCGCCGAGCACGCTCTGCTCGGCAGCGATGTCGTGGGGAGGAGTCCGGTCGAGCTCGAACGAGTGGTCGCCCCCGCGAGCGATGTTGGTGACCGTCACGGACCCGCCCCCTCTCGCGTGACCTCGCGATCCTCCCGTACGGCCCGGCCGCGGGGCGTACGGGCCTCAGCATAATCGAACACATGTTCGATCGACTGGGCGATCGAGGGATCCGACGTGCCGCGGTGGAGCCTGCCGGTCCGCGCGCCGCTCGGGCGTCGCGGTCAGCTGGGCCCGACTCTAGGACCCGCCTCCGACAGAACCCAAACAGTTATCCACAGGCTCCTGTGGACAACCTGTGGGCAACGCCGGGAAAGGCTGGGGACGAGCCGGGGATGACGGTGGAAGCCGATGTGGACGACATCCCCCGCCAGGGTCGGATACCTGCCGTTAGCAGGCACATCAGCGGTCGAGGACCTGTGGATACAAGAAAGTCCGAAGAACCTTTGGCCGCAATCCCCTGGACGATTCACGGATCCCAGGGGTGGGCACCGTCTGCTGACGGACCGTCCCCTGTGGATGACTGGGGCCGTTGCTGTGGATAAACGCTGACCACCTGTGGATAGCGCTGGCCCGCCGACGTCTCCGCCGGCGGCTCGGGCTTCCGGCCGTGCGCACGCCCGGCGGCACGGGCGGCTGGCCGTGGCCGGCAACGGGACTGGCCCCCCCCGCCCGCCCCGGGGCCCGGGGGGGGCCCCCCCCCCGCCCCCCCCCC
>JADGHD010000704.1 GCA_019689615.1 Frankia sp.
GGCCCCCGCCCGGCGAGGCGGGGGACGCGGGGGGGCGCGGCGCGGCCGGGCTCACCGACCCGGCCGAGCGCGGCGAGCTGGCCCGGGTGATGACGGACGGCGCCGGCGTGCTGCGCGGCGAGCAGAGCCTACGGGCGACGGCGAAGGCCCTGGCCGGCATCGGTGACCTGCGGGTCAGCGGCGCGACCGTCACCGCCGGCCCCGAGGCCTGGGAGATGACGAACCTGCGGACGGTGGCCGCCGCCCTGGTGGCCGCCGCCGCGGCCAGGACCGAGACCCGCGGGTCGCACTGGCGGGAGGACCACGCCGAGCGGGACGACGCCGCCTGGCGGGGCCACCTGCTGATCCGCCTGGACCCGGAGGGAGTGCTGGACGTGACCTACGAGCCGCTGCCCGGCCCGGCCGGCGACGGAGCCCTGGCCGACAGCGCCGGCGGCCCGGGCGAGGCCGGGCGATGACGGGCGGGACCGGCGCGGCTGGCGCGGCCGGGCTGGCGGCGAACTGGTCGCCGGCCACCCGGGCGGCGCTGGAGCGGGCCGGCCTGGCCGCCGGCATGGTCGCGGACGTGCTGGCCCGGGCGGTCGCCGAGGACCTGCCCGGCGAGCGGGCCGGCGGGCTCGGCGAGGACGTCACCTCGGCGGCCACCGTGCCGGCCGAGCTGGTGGCCACCGGCCGGATCGTGGCCAGGGCCGGCGGCGTCGTCGCCGGGCTGCCGGTGGCCGCCGCGGTGCTCGAGGCGGTCGCCGGCCCGGGTACCGAGGTCACGCTGGTCGCCGCGGACGGCGCCCGGGTCGGGCCGGGCGACGAGGTGCTGCGGGTGCGCGGCCGGGTGCGCGGGCTGCTCACCGCCGAGCGCACCGCGCTGAACCTGGTCTGCCACCTGTCCGGGGTGGCCACCGCGACCAGGGCCTGGGTCGACGCCGTCGCCGGCACCGGGGCGGCGGTCCGGGACACCCGCAAGACGCTGCCCGGCCTGCGGGCGCTGGAGAAGTACGCGGTGCGCTGCGGCGGCGGGGTGAACCACCGGATGTCGCTGACCGACGCGGCGCTGGTGAAGGACAACCACGTCGTCGCCGCCGGCGGGGTGGCGGCCGCGTTCGCCGCGGTCCGCCGCCAGTTCCCCGACCTGCCGGTCGAGGTCGAGTGCGACACCGTCGACCAGGTCAAGGAGGCGGTCCTGGCCGGCGCCGACCTGATCCTGTGCGACAACATGACGTTGGGCGAGCTGCGGGCGGCGGTGGCGCTGGCCCGGCCGGCCGGGGTCCGGCTGGAGGCCAGCGGTGGCCTCACGCTGGCGGTGGCGGCAGAGGTCGCGGCCACGGGCGTCGACTACCTCGCCGTCGGCGCGCTCACCCACTCGGCACCCGCCCTGGACCTCGGCCTCGACCTGACACTCGACGACGGCGACCGGGCCGGCTGACCCGGTGCGCTGGACAGGACCGGCCGCCGGCCCCAGCCTGTGCGCCACGGCCCGCGGCAACAGGGGGTTCTCGTGACCGACAGGCTTCCCGTGACCAACAGGATTCCCGTAACCGACAGGCTTCCCGTGACCAACAGGGTTCTCGTGACCAACCCGCCGCTGAACACCGACGCAGCGGACCGGTGAACCGATGCTGCTGACCGTCGACATCGGCAACACCAACACGGTCCTCGGCGTGTTCGACGGCGAAGTGCTGGCCGACTCATGGCGGGTCCGCACCCAGCCCAACGCCACCGCCGACGAGCTGGCGCTGCTTTACCGCGGCCTGCTCGGCGACCACCGGATCGACGGGGTCTCGGTCTGCTCCACCGTGCCGGCTGCCCTGCGCGAGATCCGCCGGATGGTCATGCGGATCTTCCGGGACGTCCCGGTGGTGATCGTCGAGCCGGGCACCCGCACCGGCGTGCCGATCCTCATCGACAACCCGAAAGAGGCCGGCGCTGACCGGATCATGAACACGCTGGCCGCGCACCACCTGTATGGCGGCCCGACGATCGTCGTCGACTTCGGCACGTCGACGAACCTCGACGTGGTCTCGGCCAAGGGCGAGTTCCTCGGCGGCGCGCTCGCGCCCGGCATCGAGATCGCCCTGGACGCGCTCGCCTCCCGGGCCGCCCAGCTGCGCAAGGTGGAGCTGACGCCGCCCCGCTCGGTGATCGGCAAGAGCACGGTCGAGGCGCTGCAGTCGGGCATGATCTACGGCGTGGCCGGGCAGGTCGACGGGCTGGTCCGGCGGATCCGGGCCGAGCTCGGCGGCGAGGCCACCGCGATCGCCACCGGCGGGCTCGCCCCGCTGGTCATCAAGGAGAGCGAGACCCTTCAGGTCCACGAGCCCCACCTGACGCTGATCGGGCTACGTCTGGTCTTCGCGAAGAACGCCTGACTGGCCGGCCGGGCTCGCCGCTGTCACCTCCCCTGTTACCTCCCCGAGGCCACTGCGGCATCTCCCGACACCCAATCCAGCCCGCTGACCTGCGCAAACGCACGCCCAGGGCGAGCGAGGAACGGCGCGTCATGTTTCTGACGCGAAACGAACGGGCTATGAAGGGGGGCTAGACTCCTGTCGGACGCACCGAAAGCCATGATCAGCGGCTGACGGGCCGCAGCCGGATGGGGCGGCGGGGGACGCATGGGGGCCTGGCCGGTGACGAGAACGGCA
>JADGHD010000705.1 GCA_019689615.1 Frankia sp.
GGCGGGGGCACTGCCTGCTCGCCAGCGCCCGGGGCGGCCACCGCATCCGGGCGCGCGCCGCTCACGCTCTGCGCCATCCCCGACGTCCCTGGCGTCCCCAACGTCTCTGCTGACCCGACGACTCCTGGCGAACCCGGCGCCGACGTGGCGTCCGGCGCTTCCGGCGGTTCCGGTGTCCGGGTTGGGTCTGGTCCCGCTTGCGGCGGCTGCGTCGGTCCGCCCACCGGCGGCGTTGTTTCGGCCTGCGGCCGACGAGCTGGCTGTGCTGCCTCGGCCGGCTGTCGCGGGGTGTCTGGCGGCGGCGTGCAGGGCGGGGCCGCGGCGGTCTCGAGGTGGGGCGCGTCAGCGGGGACGGGCGCCGTGGGCGCTGGCGTCGGGTCGGCGTGGTCCGGGCCATCCGAACTGCCCGCGGCCTCGGTCGCGGCTAGCGCGAGGTGCTCGTCGCCGGCCAGCGGGGCGGCGAGGACGGCTGCGCCGGAGTACAGCAGGGCGGCGGCGGTCAGGCGGCGTGCCGGAGCGGCCCAGCCAGCGTCCACGCGCGACAGGTCCGTCCAGCCGCGTCGCCGTAGGCAGGTCCGCGCCGCCGCGGCCAGGCGCCACAGCAGGTGCGCCCAGAGCAGCCAGACGGCCAGGGAAAGCACCACGACGAGGCTCGCCGGGCTGAGCGAGTCCGTCAGCGCGGTGCGGGCGTCCGGGTCGGCCGGGAATGGTGCGCCGACGTAGCCGATCAACGCGGCGGGAACGGCGGCGACCAGCGTCAGCGCGGCCAGCGCGGCGGCCATGGCCCGCAGGTCGCCTGGCAGCCTGGCCAGGCTCGGGTTGCCGGGCCGGAGCGGCTGGGCGAGGCGGGGCAGGGCGGGCGTCCATCCCCGCGTGTGTCCGACGGCCACTCGGTTACCCTCCTCCCGCCGAGAGATCACTGTGGGTCAACCTGAGTAGTTCCGGCAAGGGTCGGAACCGACATCGCTGCCGTTGGTCCCTGCTCGCGGAGATCGGCTGGACGAGCGCCGATTAGCTGGTAGTTGCCGGGTGGGCAGGAGGGCGCGCCGGCGCTGCCACAGGCGCGCGGTTTGAGGCCGGACATGCCGCCACCGGTGGCACCCTCGTAGATCGCGCTGCCGATCAGGACGGCCGCCACGATCAGCAGGCTGATGATCAGACTCCATCGGGCCCTGCGCGAGCGGCCGGTGGGCGGGCCCGGTCCGGGCGGCGGCGGGTCTTTCCTGATCACGGTGTCCCTCCCGAGTCGGACATGGCGGGCCTGCGGGCATGGCGGCGAACGGCTGGCGGGCCGGGCACCTGGCTCGGGCGGGCGCGTGCCACGCCGGGTGTCTCGCCGGCCACGATGGCCCTACCCGGCTGGCCGCGACCGACCACCACGGCAAACCGGCGCGCTGACGGGCGGGTCAGCCGGCGTTCTGGATGTCCTGCTGGATCTCGCCCAGACGGGTGCGAAGCAGGTTGAGCTGGGTGTTCAGCTCGGTGAGGGCGCGCTCGTACGACGGCCAGACCGTGGTGCGGAACTCCGCGGCGACCCGGCCGTCCCAGTTCTCCTGGTCGAGCAGGACGGCGGCGTGGCGACGCAGGTTGTCGAAGTTGGTCAGCAGCGGCCCGCCGATGATCGTGCCGAGACCGGCGACGGCGGCGACCGCCTCCGGGGTGCTGCGGACGGTGATGCCGAGGGGCGAGGTCATGGCTGGCTCCGAAGATCGCGGGGGCGGGTGTGGGTCAGGGACGAGGAACCGGGGACGGCGGCGAGACGCCGAGGTGGGCTCGTCCGCGTCCGTCGCGGCGAGTGGGGGCTGGCCGCGGCGAAGGGCGGTCAGGCGCCGGCGTCGGCGATCCGCCGGTTGACCTCGCTGACCGTGCGGGCCAGCTCGTCGAGGTTCGTTCGTAGCGAGGTCAGCGTGCTCTCGACGGCCGGCCAGATCTGGGTGCGGAAGGTCTGCGCCTTCGGCCCCTCCCAGTAGCGCGGGTCGGCGAGGGTGCCGCCGTGGCGGCGCAGGTCGGCGGTGGTGGCCGACAGCGCGGGCAGCTCCTCGGCCAGCCGCCGGGCGGCCGCCTGGGCCGCGGGGCTCGTGACCGTCCTCATCGTGGGCTCCTTCGCCGGGCGAGACGTGGGGCGCCAGCCAGACCGCGGGTCCGCCGGGTGGCTGATCGCCATGTCGCGGCGAGCGTAGGGGCGCGCGGCACGTCCCGTCATCCGGGGGTGTAAGGGCTGTGGACAACCGGCGCGCCGGGCTCCTCGCGGTCGGGCGTCGCGACCTGGACCGCGGTCAGCTGGCCGTGCCGGACGAGCAGGCCGCGCCCAGGCCGGGCAGCGCTACACAGCACGCGGGGCAGCCGGGCGCCGAACAGCTCGCCGTCGCCGGGGCCCGCCGGGGCGAGGATCAGGCCGCACCGCGAGCGGCGCGCGTCGACCGTGAACCCCCGGTACTGGCCGAGCAGGTCCTCGGTCGTGCCGGCGGCGACCAGGGCCCGGCGGCCGTCCCGCGCGCCACGCAGGAACCCGGCCAGCGTCGGCGCGACCGCGACGTCGGTGAGCAGCTCCGCGTCGTCGACGACCACGACATCCGGCGGGGAGGTCGCGGCGGCTGACGGGGCCAGCGGGCACCAGTCCTCGGCGCCGTCGGGCGC
>JADGHD010000706.1 GCA_019689615.1 Frankia sp.
GCCCGGCCGCGCCCGCCCGCCGTCGACCAGGCCGCCGCGCAGCCGCCAGCCCGCCCGCCGGGCCGGCCGCGGCGCCACCCGGGCCCCGGCAGCGGGCAGCGACACCGCCAGGACCGCGCCGGTCGTACCGGCCGAGCCGCCCAGCTCGCGCCCGGTCAGGATCCCCGCGCCCGACGAGTTCTTCCTGCAGGTCGAGACGGCGACCAACCTCCAGCACGTCGGCGGCGTCGCGGTCCTCGACGTCGCCAGCGCCGGGCCGATCGACCTCGACCGGCTGCGCGAGCACCTCGCCGCCCGACTGCCGGCGCTGGCCCGGATGAACCGGCTGCTCGCCGCCCGGGGCCGGGTGCGCCACGGCCGCTGGCGGCCGGCCGGCGCGGTCGACCTGTCCTGGCACGTCCAGGAGGTCCACCTGCCGGCCCCCGCGGACGGCGACACCGCAGCCGACCCGCGGGACCGCTCGGCCCTGGAGCGGGTCGTCGGCGAGCTGATGGCACTGCCGATGGACCGCGACCGGCCGCTGTGGCGGATGTGGCTGGTGCACGGTGTCGGCCCGGGCCTGGCCGCCGTCGTCGTGATCGTGCACCACGCGATCGGTGACGGCCTCGGCGTCGTGGCCCTGCTGCGCGAGCTGCTCGACGAGCCGGAGGCGCTGCCGGCCGACACCGGCTCGGCCGTGCTGGGGCGTCCCCTCGCCCCGTCGGCCCTGCCGGCCGGCCCGGGCACGGCCACTGCGGCGACCCCGCCACCGCCCGCCGCCGCTGGCCCGGCCGACCCGGCTGACCCGGTCGACCCGGCCGGCGTGCCGGATGTTGCCCCGGAGCTGCCGGTGCCGGCCGCTATACCCCGGCAGCCGGGGCGACTGATCCGCGCCGGGCTGGTGATCAGCGGCGTCGCCGCGCTGGCGCGCGATGGCAGGGCACCGAGGCTCGCGCTGTCCGGGCCGCTCAGCACCGCCCGCGCCTACCGGACCCGGCAGTGGCCGCTGACGACGCTGCAGGGCGTGGCCAGGACGCTGGGCGTCCGGGTGACGGACGTGCTGCTCGCGGTGATCGGCGAGGGGGTGCGGGCAGTGCTCGGCGCCAGCGCCGAGCAGGCCGGGCCGGGCGGCGGCGCCAGGTCGCGGCCGGCCGTGCTGCGAGCGGCGGTGCCGATCACCCTGCGCCACCCGGCGGCCGCCGACGAGCTCAGCGGCCCGGGGAACCTGACCGCGGGGCTGCGGCTGGACGTGCCGCTCGGCGACATGACCGTGCTGGAGCGGGTGCGCCTGGTCGCGGCGGAGGCGGAGCGGCGCCGCCGGTCCGGGCGGCTGCCGGCGAGCGCCGCGGTGATCCGGCTGTTGGGCATCCTGCCCGCCGGACTTCACGCGCGCGCCACCCAGGCGATCTACCAGGGCCGCTACTTCACGGCTATCGTCTCGAACATGCGCGGCGCCGACAGTGAGCTGTGCCTGCTCGGGCGCCCACTCGTCGACGTCTACCCGCTGCTGCCGCTCGCGCAGGGTGTGACCGTCTCCGCCGGGTCGCTTGGCTGGGACGGCCGATACTGCCTGTCGTTCACCGTCGACCCGGCCTGGGTCGACCCCGACCTGCTCGTCGCCGCCGTCGAGGACGCCGTCGAGCGGCTGCTGGCGCAGGTGGGCCCGACCACCACCACGGCATCGCCTTGACCCTGCTGGTCGTGGTGGGGCTGAGCGTCGCCGCCGCCTTCCTGCTCGCCTCGTCCGCCGTCCTGCAGCAGCGCGCCGCCGCGCACAGCGACCACGCGCGCGCCGCGGCGCGGGCGCGCGCGGTGCCCGGGCCGGGGCTGCTGCTGGAGCTGGTGCGCGACCCGCTCTGGCTCGCCGGCTGGGTCACCAACGTCAGCGGCTTCCTGCTGCAGGCGGCCGCGTTGTACCTGGGGTCGGTGTCCGTCGTCCAGCCGTTGATCGTCACCCAGCTGCTGTTCGCCCTGCCGCTCGGCCTGCTCGGCTCCGGGCGGCGGATGCCCACCGGGGCGTGGTGGGCCGCCGGCTCGGTGTGCACGGGGCTGGTGGTGCTGCTGGTGGTGCGTGGCGACCCGGGCGCCGACAGCCCGCTCGACTCCGGGCGGCTCGTGGTCGCCCTCGTCGCGGGCACCGCCCTGGCCGCGGTGCTCGTCACCGCGTCGGCCGGCCGGCACGCGGCGGTCAGGGCGGGGATGCTCGGGGTCGCCGCCGGCTGCTTCTTCGCGCTGAGCGCGGTGCTGATGAAGCGCACCGCCCAGCTGCTCGTCGACGACGGCATCGCGGCGACCGCGAGCTCCTGGTACGGCTACGCCCTGGCCGGCGCCACCCTGTGCAGCCTGCTGCTCGGCCAGGGCGCGTTCGCCTCCGGGCCGTTCTCGGCCGCCGTGACCGGCATGAACATCACCAACCCGGTGGTCTCGTACGTGCTGGCCATGCTGGTCTACGGCGTCCCGGCGCCCACCGACGCCGGCCAGCTCGCCGGCCTCGTCATCGCCGCCGTCCTGGTGGTCGTCGGCGTGGCCGGGCTCGCCCGGGTGCTGCCGCCGGCCCGGGCTACCTGAGCCGGGCCGCGGCCGCTGCCGCCGTCGGCGACGGGGCGGTGGTCCGCCGCCCGTCGCGGGGAGCCGGCGCGAGCGCGCCGCCAGCCGG
>JADGHD010000031.1 GCA_019689615.1 Frankia sp.
CAGAGGTCACCCACGGAGGTCACCCACGGAGGCCACCCGGCAGCCGGCACGACTGGGCCAGTTCAGCCTACCGGCGGACTGGCCGGTATCACCGGGCGCGCGGCCGTCGGCTCGGTTCCTCTACCGGCTCGGTTCCTCTAGAGGAATGGCGGCGCTACGGGACCAGGTAGTCGGGCGCCTTCCCCTCGGGGACGTTGAAGTGCTCGTCGCGCAGCTCGAAGGCGCGCTTCGTGCCGTGCTGGGCGCGGGTCCTGACGAAGTTGAACTCGCCCCTGTCGAACTGCAGGTTCGTGCCGAAGGCGTGGAAGAGGTAGCTGGCGACCTCCTCGCCCTGGTAGCCCTGCAGCTGCTCGACCAGGCGGAACGCCTCCTTGGCGATGACGATCCCGTCCGCCGGCATCCGGGAGATCTTGCGGGCCCACCAGTCGGCCCTGGCCGGCACGTCGTCAGCGTTGTCCAGCGTCTCGGTGAACACCGGCAGGTGGGCGACCTCCCGGGCCTCGATCACGTCGCCGGTGAGCAGCAGCCGGCGGGCCAGCACCGGGCCAAGCCGGTGGAAGAACAGGTGCAGGGACCCCAGGGCCGGGCCGAGGAACCGGGTCGCCGGCATGCCGATCCTGGTGTCGGCGGCGACGACGGCGATGTCGGCCATCAGGGCGAGCTCGAAGCCGCCGCCCAGGGCGTAGCCGCGGACCTCGGCGACCGTGGCCTTCGGGTAGCCCATGAACTCGTGGTAGAAGCCGAACGTCTCGCGGTCGACCGCGAGCCGGCGGCGCTGGCTGGGGCGCCGCCGGGGGTCGGCGGCCTCCGCCCCGTACCAGGCGTAGGCGTTGTTCATGTCCGCGCCGGTGCTGAACACCCCGCCGCCGCCGCGCAGCAGCACGACCTTGACCGAGTCGTCGTGCGCCAGGTCGTCGAGGTGGGCGGCGAGCTGGGCCCGCATGGCCGGGCCGTAGGCGTTGCGCCGGCCGGGGTTGTCGAGCGTGATCCGGGCGATGCCGCCATGCTCGTCGCGCTCCAGCACCACACGGCCCTCGCTCATCGGCTCGCCCCTCTCGGTCGTCACGCCGGCACATCCTATACCTCTAGACATTTTGTGGCATGCTGCATAGCATCCGCCGCGAATGGACCTGGCCGGATGGCCGGGCCGGCTGCGCACGACCGGCTGGAGGCGGAGCAGGCAAGCTGGGTCGACGAGCCGCCCGGGCAGCGGCGACAGCGGCGGGACGGGACCGATGACGACCAGCTACACGACGATCACCTACGAGGTGACGCCGGACCGGGTGGCGACGATCACGCTGCGACGGCCGGAGGCGCTCAACGCCTTCGACCGGCAGATGTGCGAGGAGGTACGGGACGCCTGGCACCGGGTCAAGGCGGACCCGGCCGTCAACGCGGTCGTGCTGCGCGCCGCGGGCGACCGCGCCTTCTGCGCCGGCCTTGACGTGACGAAGCCCTACGGCCAGCCGGATGACGTCTGGAACCACGAGGACCCGGGCGAACTGCTCAGCCCCAAGTGGCAGAAGTGCTGGAAGCCCGTGGTGTGCGCGGTCCACGGCATCTGCACCGCCGGCGCCTTCTACTTCATCAACGAGTCCGACATCGTCATCTGCTCGCCCGACGCCACCTTCTTCGACTCCCACGTCACCTTCGGGCGGGTGTGCGCCGTGGAGCCGATCGGGCTGATGCGGCGGGTCGGCCTCGGTGAGACGCTGCGGATCGCGCTGTCGGGCAACGACGAGCGGGTGACGGCGCAGACCGCGCTGCGGATCGGCCTGGTGACCGAGATCGTCGAACGTGACCAGCTCTGGGCGCGGGCCCACGAGATCGCCGCGGGGATCGCGGCCAAGCCGTCGGCCGCCACCCAGGGCACCGTCCGCGCGATCTGGGAGTCGCTCGACCGCCCCTACCGGGTCGCGATGGAGCAGTCCCTCATCTACACCCGGCTGGGCAACCCGATCGGCATGGCCGAGGTCGAGCAGGCCCCGCGGGCCCCGAAGAAGTGGCGGGCCCGATGACCCGGCTGGCGCCGGCCCGGTCCGGCGAATCCCCGCGTCCCGACGGCGCCGACCTGCCGGCGCCCGTCATCCCCTGGGAGTTCGGCGTCGACCCGCTGCCGCAGACCGGGCAGCTCGCGGCCCGGCTGCGCCGCGTGCTGGGCCTGGCTCTCGCCCTGGAACGGCCCGAGCCGGCGGTCGACGAGCTCATCGCCGCGCTCGACGCCGCCGAGCGGGCACTGGCCGATCGCGTGCCGCCCGACCCCGCGCCGCGGGTGGGTGACGCGGTCGACGGCGACGGCCGGGTCTACGTCGGCCACGCGCGCGACATCGGCGGGTTCAACCCCTGCTTCCCCGAGTACGAGATCAGCGTCGACGGCGACCAGGCGAGCGGAACCGTCACCTTCCCGGTCGTCTACGAGGGACCGCCGGGGATCGTCCACGGCGGCTTTCTCGCGCTGTTCTTCGACTGCGTGATCCAGCACCACAACTGCGAGGTGGGGCAGTCCGGCAAGACCGTCGAACTGGCCCTGCGCTACCGCCGGCCCACCCCGTTGCTGCGCCGGCTGCGGTTCACCCTCACCCGCGCCGTCGAGGCCACCCGGATCCACTCGACCGGCCAGCTGCTCGACGGCGACGTGGTGCTGTGCGAGGCGCGGATGGAGGCCGTCCGGGCCGACCGGTCGAAGCTGCCGGCGGTGTCACCGCGGAGGTTAGGCGCATGACCGCGACGGTCGTCGACGCCGGGGACGGCCTGCCGCTGACCGTCCCCGCGCTGCTGCGCGCGCGGGCGGCCGAGCACGGCTCGCGGGTCCTGGTCGCGGGCGACGGCGACGCGCTCAGCTACGGCGAGGCCGAGAAGCGCTCGGCCGCGCTCGCCCGGGGGCTGCTGGCCGTCGGTGCCGGCAAGGGCACCCATGTGGGCCTGCTCTACCCGGCCGGCCGCGAACTCGTCGTCTCCTGGCTCGCGGCCGCCAGGATCGGGGCGGTCACCGTCCCGCTGAGCACCAGCGGGACACCGGGCGAGCTGCGCGCCCAGCTGCGCGGCGCCGACGTGGGCATCCTGCTCAGCGCCCGCTCGTCCGACTCCCACTGCCACCTCGCCGGCCTGCAGCTCGACCTGGCCGCCGGGCCGGGCCAGTCCGTGCCGACCATGCCGGTGCTGCGCCGCCTCTTCTTCGCCGACCCCCCGGACGACGCCACCTCCGGCGCGCCGGCTGGCGGCGACGGCGGATCGCGCCGGCGCCGGTCCGCTCCGCCCTGGACGATGTCGGCCCTGCTGGCCGCCGGTGAGGCGGTGGCGGACGAGGTGCTCGCGGCGGCCGAGGACGCGGTGCGCCCCGCCGACCGCCTGGCGATCGTGCACACCCCGCGCCCCGGCGTCCCGCTGGCCGGCGCGATCCACGCGCACGGCCCGTTGATCCGCCACCTGGCCAACCTCACCGAGCTGCGCGGCCTCGCCTATGACGAGGTGCTGGTGGACGACTCCCCGTTCCTGTGGGCCGGCTCGTTCGTCCACTCGCTGCTCGGCGCGCTGCTGACCGGCGGCCGGCTGGCGCGCCCGCACCCACCGGCCACCGCCGAGGCCCGCCGCCCCGGCCAGGGCAGCGCCTGGCCGTGGCAGGAGCGGCCCGGCACCGCCGGGACGGGCAGCGTCTGCCTGGTCGACCCGCGCGGCCCGGGCGAGCCGGCGCCGCAGCGCGGTACGGCCGTGCGGCCGGCGCCTGGCTTCGAGGCGCGCGTCGTTGACCCGGCGGACGGCTCGACGTGCGGCCCCGGCCGCACGGGTGAGCTGTGGCTGCGGGGCCCGTTCATGATGGAGGGGCACTACGGCCGCGAGCGGCACGAGGTCTTCGACCCCGACGGCTGGTTCCACACCGGCGACCTGGTCACCGTCGGCGACGACGGGCTGCGCCAGGCCCGCGGCAGCCTGCGCGGGCAGCAGCGCTCGGCCGCCGAGCCGCAGCCCGGCGGGCCGGCCGACCAGCACCAGCCGCTCGCGCTGACCATCCCCGCCCTGGTCGCGGCCCGTTGCCGGCGCCACCCCGACCTCGCGGCGCTGGTCACCGAGGACGCCTCGCTGACCTACGCCGAGCTGGACGACACCAGCCGGGCGCTGGCGGCCCGGCTCGTCCGCGCGGGCGTCACCAAGGGCAGCCGCGTCGGGCTGGTGCTGCCGAACGGCGTCGACTGGGCCACCCTCGCGCTCGCCGTGACCCGGGTCGGGGCCGTCCTCGTGCCGCTGAGCACCCTGCTGCGCCCGCCAGAGCTGCTCGCCCAGCTGCGCACCGCCGACGTGACCCACCTGGTCGTGGCGACGGGCTTCCGGGGCCGCGACTACCTGGCCGAGCTGGAGTCGCAGGCGCCCGGGCTGGTCGAGCGGGTGCGCGCCGGCCGGCGCCACCCCGCCGTACCGGCGCTGCGCCAGATCTGGACCCCGGACACGCCGCCCACGCCGGCCCAGGCGGGCAACGGGGCGGCCGGCCTGGTCAGGGCGCTGGAGCAGACCGTGCGGCCAGCCGACGACCTGGTCATCCTGTTCACCTCGGGCAGCAGTGGCGGGCCGAAGGGAGTCGTGCACACCCACGGCAACGCGCTGCGCGCCGTCGCCTGCGGGCTGGCCAGCCGCCGGGTCGAACCGGGCGAGCGGCTGTACATCCCGATGCCGTTCTTCTGGACCGGCGGGTTCAGCGGCGGCCTGCTGACCGCCCTGGTCGCCGGCGCAACGCTGCTGACCGAGGCGGTGCCCGAGCCCGGCCGGACGCTGGCGTTCCTCGCCCGCGAGCGGGCGACGCTGTTCCGCGGCTGGCCAGACCAGGCCGCCCGGATCGCCGCCCACCCGGACTTCGCCAGCACCGACCTGTCGAGCCTGCGGCCGGCCAGCCTCCCGGCGATCCTGCCGCCCGACCAGCGGCCAGCCCCGGGCGCGCGGGCCAACCTGTTCGGCATGACCGAGTCGTTCGGCCCGTACTGCGGCTCCCGGCTCGACCGCGACCTGCCCGCCGGCAAGCACGGCAGCTGCGGCCAGCCGTTCCCCGGCGTCGAGGTCCGCATCGTCGACCCGCGGACCGGCGCCCCGGTCCCGCCCGGCACGGAGGGCGAGATCCGGCTGCGTGGCCCGAACCTGATGCGCGGCATCTGCGGCCGGACCCGCGCGGACGTCTTCGACGCCGACGGCTTCTATCCCACCGCCGACGCCGGCGTCCTCGACGAGGACGGCTACCTCTGGTACCGCGGTCGGCTCGACGACATGTTCAAGGTCAGGGGCGCCACGGTCTACCCGCGGGAGGTCGAGGAGGCCCTGCGCGCCCTGCCCGAGGTCGCGGCCGCCTTCGTCACCGACGTCCCAGCCGCCGACGGCGCCCGCCAGGTCGCCGCCCTCGTCGTCACCCGCCGGCCCGTCGAACTGGCCCGGCTCGCCGAGGCGGTCCGCTCCCGGCTGAGCAGCTTCAAGGTGCCCACCCGCTGGTTCCTGACCGACGACCAGGCCGACGTCCCCCTGCTCGCCAGCGGCAAGATCGACGCCCGCACCCTGCGGACCGTGCTCGAGGACCGGGGCACGGGCCTGGTGAGCCGGGCCAGCTAGCCGCCCACCGGCCTGGCTCGACCAGCCTGCGCCGGTCAGACGGCGCGGCCCGGGCGGGTGGCGCGTGGGCGCCGGTGCCCGGGCCGCGGCCGTCCGGCCACCGTCAGCGGCACCGCCGCCGGGCCGTCAGCGAGTGCCACTGGGCCGTCAGCGGCACTGCCACCGGGGTGGGCGCTTCTCCATGAAGGCGCGGGGGCCTTCCCTGGCGTCGTCGGTGCGGACCACCCGCTCGCGGAAGGCCTCGGCGAGGATCTCGGCCTCGTGCATGGGGAGGTCCAGGCCCTTGCGGATGGCCAGGCGGGTGCCGCGGACGGCCAGCGGGGCGTTGCGGTTGACGGTGCCGGCGATCTCGCGGGCGCGTTCGATGAGGCGGTCGTGTTCGACGACCTCGGAGATCAGGCCCAGGTCGTAGGCGCGCTGGGCGCTCATCCGCTCGTGCCTGCCCATCAGGGCCATGCGCATGGCGACGTTCGTGGGCAGGGCGCGGGCGAGGCGGACGACCTCGCGGCCGGAGACCAGGCCGATGCTGACGTGGGGGTCGAAGAACTGGGCGCGGTCGGAGGCGATGACGATGTCGCCCGTGGTGACCCAGTCCAGGCCGGCGCCGCAGCACAGGCCGTTGACGGCGACCAGGATCGGCTTGGTCATCGTGCGGAACGGGGGAGTGCCCTCCTGGGGGGCCTCCCACTGCGGGTAGGTCGACAGGTACGGCTCGTCGTAGATGACCCGGCCGTCCTGCGGGATCTCCCCGACATCCGCGCCGGCGCAGAACGCCCGGCCGTTGCCGGTGACCAGCAGGATCCAGACGTCGTCGTCGGCCTCGGCGTCGGCATAGGCCTGGCGCAGCTCGCGGATCATCGCCGGGCTCAGCGCGTTGAGCTGGTCCGGCCGGTTCATCGTGATCGTCGCGATCCGGTCGCTGACGTCGTACTGGATGAAGTCGTAGCCCATGTCCACAGCCTCCCGGGGTTCGGACTGGCCCGGCGCCCATCCGCCGGGCGCCGCGTCGCCGTGGCGCCCGGGGCGGGAATGAACGTCGGAGAGAGGGACCTGTCGTCCGGTCTCGCTGCCGGTCAGGGCGAGGCCGTGTCGCCGAAGAAGAACGCCATGGCGTTGCCGTACAGCCAGTTGTCCCGGACCTCGTCGGTGAGGTCGAGCGTCGCCGCCTCGCCGAGAGTCCGCCGGAACGACAGCACCGGGTAGTCCGAGGCGAAGATGACGCGGTTCTTCCCCCGGGTCGCGATGTAGTGCAGCAGGGAGGCGGGCAGCCGCTTGGGCGACCACGCCGACGTCATCAGCCGCAGGTTCCGGTACTTGATCATCAGGCGGATCGCGGTGTCCCACCACGGGTCCGCGCCGTGGATCATGCAGAGCTTCAGCTCGGGGAACCGGTAGCAGACCCGGTCGAGGTGGATCGGGTTCTGCGGCTCGGCCGGCAGCGGCGGGCCGGGGATGCCGGTGTTCATGCACAGCGGCAGGTCGAGCTCGCAGCACTTGGTGTAGAGGGGGTAGTAGACCGGGTCGGTGGGCGGGTACATGCCGTCGCCCCAGAAGCTCGGGCCCACGGTGGCGCTCACCACCGGGTAGTCGCGGGCGATCGACTCCAGCGTGCGAACGGTCGGCATGGGCCGCAGCAGGTTGAACCCGCCGATCGTGAGCGAGAACCGGTCTGGGCGGGCCTCGGCGAACCTGAACGCCCGCCCGTCCGTCTGGCCGGCCTTCCCGATCAGGATCGCCCGCTCGACGCCGTTGGCGTCCATGTCGTCGAGCAGCTCGGACAGCTCGGGGCTCTTGAAGAAGTCGTCGCCGCCTTTGAAGTAGTCCTCCTTCACCCGGATCATCCAGTCCGGCTGCTTCTTCGCATCACCGAAGTCGACGTTCACCAGACAGTCGATGGCCCGGGTCACGGTCGTCTCCTCTCGAGATTGGGTGTGTCAGGGCCGCGGCAGCCGCCTGATCCGGGCCGGCGCGCGCGCCCGGGCCGGCGGCGGCCGGCCGGCGCCGCCACCAGCGCCCGCGACGGCGCCCGGGGCTCGATCCGCGATCTCGCCGCCCGGGCGCCGGCCCGCCGCGCGGCAAGGACCAGAACCGGTCCGCGCCGTCGCGGCAGCGGCACCACGGCCGGTCGCCGCGGCCCGCCGCCCGAGGCCGGGTCAGCCCAGGGGCAGCCCGATCAGCTCGGCGCAGTTGGTCCGCATGATCCGTTCCTTCTCCTCCGGGCTGAACGCGGTCAGCTCGTCGGTGAACGAGGCCGGGTCGGCCAGGCCCTCGCCGTGCGGCCAGTCCGAGCCGAACAGGACGCGCTCGACGCCGATCGTGTCGGCGAGCTTGCGCAGGTCCTCCTCGTAGTAGGGGGTGACCCAGACGTGCCTGCGGATCGTGTCCAGCGGGTCCTCGGCGAACAGCCACGGGGCCCGGTTCGCCAGCTTCCGCAGGCCCTTGACCAGCGTGTAGACCCAGTCGGAGCCGTTCTCGATGCTGGCCACCTTCAACTTCGGGTGCCGGCGGAACACCCCGCCGACGATGAGGGTGGCCATCGTGTCGTGGATGGCCCGGTCACCGATGAGCACCTGCCCGAGCAGGTCAGGCGAGCGGAACGGGGCGAACTCGTCGGCGCCGCCCCAGGGGCCGCTCACCATCGCGTGGTAGCCGCTGTCGCCGAGGTGGAACGCCACCGGGACGCCCGCCTCGGCCAGCCGGGCCCAGACCGGGTCGTGCAGCGGGTCGCCGAGCGGGCGGCCGCTGTTGGCGCCGGTCGGGACCGGCGCCGGGCGGACGTGCACGACCCGCGCCCCCAGCCCGAGCACCCGGTCGATCTCGGCCACCGCCGCGTCCGGGTCAGCCAGCGAGATCATCGGCGCGGCGAAGATCCGGTCCTGGTAGGCGTAGCCCCAGTCGTCCTCAAGCCAGCGGTTGAACGCGTGCAGGCTGGCCATCGTGGCCTCGACGTCGAACCGCAGCGCCTGCTCGACGCCGCAGCCCAACGTCGGGAACAGCAGGATCGCGTCCAGGCCCTGGGCGTCCATGGTGGCGATCCGGGCGTCGCGGTCGCGGTACTCCGGCCGGATCGGCTCGACCTTGGACAGGGTGCGCGGGTCGACGCCCTCCGGGATCTGGCCGCGGAACAGCAGGTCGAGACAGCCGGGGACGATCACCGGGTCGAACGTCGGGTTCGGGATGAAGTTGTTGACCTTCCCGCCGATGACCAGCTCGACGTGGGACCCGTCCTGGAAGACCCGGACCCCACGGTGCCGGAACTTCCGGTCGAGATGGCGGGTGAACGCGTCGAGCGTCTCGTAGTAGTGGTTGTCCGCGTCGACCGGCCGCGGCGCCGGGCCTTGGCCTTGTCCAGCCGCCATGGCACCCTCCCTGGAGCGGTGAAGAAGTATAGATGTTTTAGCCCCGGTGGTCGGTCTCAGCCAAGTGGTCGCGTAGCCGTCCCGTCGCCGGGCGCGGCCGCGGCGGTGGCGGCGCCGCTCGCGTCGCCGGTGGCGGGCACGGCGTCGAGCGCGGCCTGGCGGGCCCAGGTGTAGTCGGCCTTGCCGGTCGGGTGGCGACCGACCCGGTCGCAGAACAGCACCGCGCGCGGCGCCTTGAACCGGGCGATCTGGCCGGCGACGTACTCGCGGACCTCGCGGGGCGTCAGCCGCGCGCCCTCCCGGGCCTGGACCAGCGCGACGACCTCCTGGCCGAACCGCTCGCTCGGCCGGCCCACGACGAGGGCGTCCGAGACGTCGGGGTGGCGGCGCAGCGCCTCCTCGACCTCCTCGACGAACACCTTCTCGCCGCCGCTGTTGATCACCATCGAGTCCCGGCCGAGCATGACGATCGTGCCGTCCGGCGCGTAGCGGGCCCGGTCGCCGGGGATGGAGACCCGCTGGCCGTCGATGACCGGGAAGGTCTCCTCGGTCTTGGCCCGGTCGTTGAGGTAGCCGAGGGGGACGCGGCCGACCCGCGCGGTCCACCCGGTCTCGTCCTCGCCGGGGGAGAGGAACCGCGTCCGGTCAGCCGACAGAACCCCGCCGCCGCCCGCGAGCCCGAACTGGCGGGTCGCCTGGCCGTTCATCGATGCGCCGTAGGCCATGCCGCCGGTCTCGGACGCGCCGTAGCCGTCGACGATGATCAGGTGCGGGACCATCTCGAGGAGTGCCTCCTTGAGGCTGGCGCTGGTGACCGCGCCGCCGACGGCGATGGTGCGCAGCGCGGACAGGTCGTAGGGGCGCCGGCGCAGCTCGTCGACGACCGGCCGGACGTAGGCGTCGCCGACCAGCGAGACCAGCGTGACCCGCTCGCGCTCCAGGACCTCGAGGATGGTGCGGGCGTCGAACGGCCGGGAGTCGTCGTGCAGCACGACGGTCCCGCCGGTCACCAGCCCGGAGAAGGCGGTCCACTGGGCCGCGCCATGCATCAGCGGCGGGGCGGCGAACCAGACGCCGGAGCCGGTGCCGGCGGTCTTGGCGATCTGGTCGCCGGTGGCGCCGTCGGGCATCCGCAGCGCGGACACGTACACGTCGGCCTGCCGCCACAGCACGCCCTTGGGCCGGCCGGTCGTGCCCCCGGTGCAGACGAGGTAGAGGTCGTCCGGCGACGGCGCGGGCAGCTCGTCGCGCCCGTCGGTCGTCGCGACGGCCTCCTCGAACGGGGTCGCGCCGGGCAGCGGCGCCGCGCTCGAGCCGTCGCCGACCTCGATCAGCAGCCGCCCGCGCGGGCCGCCC
The DNA here is from genome assembly GCA_019689615.1 of Frankia sp. Lineage (GTDB taxonomy): Bacteria > Actinomycetota > Actinomycetes > Frankiales > Frankiaceae > Pseudofrankia. The sequence continues at coordinate 10,299 of JADGHD010000031.1, forward strand.
GCCTGCTCCAGCAGCGGCCCGAGGCGGCGGTGGTAGACCACGGCCTCGGCGCCGATCTGGTCCAGCAGCGCGGCGACCTCGGCCGGGGCGTAGTGGTGGTTGACGTTGAACGGGACCGCCCGGGCGCGGTATGCCCCGATCATCGCCTCGAGGTACTCCGGGCAGTTCGATAACATGATCGCGACCGGGCTCTGGCCGTTCTCCCAGCGTTCCAGCTCGAAGCGCTCGCGGCGGACTCCCAGGCCGTGCGCCCGCAGGAAGGCGGCCAACCCCCTGGTCCGGTCGCGAACCTCGCCGTAGCTGCGGCGGACCGAAGTCCACACGAGCATCTCCCGGTCCGGCACGGTGTCGGTCACCACATCGAGCACCGCCGGCAGTGACCATTCGGCGACTGTCATGCGGCTCCTCCTCGCTCGTCGCGCCGCCCGCACTCCGGGCGCGTTGCGTCCGTACTCGCCGCGTGGCTAGCCTATAACCTCTAGATGTTTTCGGCACCCAGCGACCTAAGGTGACGACCTCCAGATGCGGTTCAGCTTCGACGACGACCAGGTGGCGATCCGGGACGCCGTCCGCACGTTCTGCCTCGACCGGTTCGGCCTGGACGAGGTCGCCGCCCGGGAGGGGAGGCCGGCCGACCCGGACACCTGGTCGGCGCTCGCCGGCCTTGGGGTGTTCGGCCTGCTGGCCGAGGACCTCGAGCCCGGCCTCGGGATCGTCCCGGCGGCCATCGCGTTCGAGCAGCTCGGCGCGAGCCTGGCCGTCGGCCCGCTGCTGTGGACGGCGCTCGCGGCCCCGTTCGTCGAGGGCGCCGCCGCCGGCACCGTCCGCGTCGCCGGCGTCGAGCTGGCCGACGACGCCGCCGCCCCGGTCGTGGTCGAGCACGGCGAGGAGGCCGACGCGCTGCTCGTCCTGCGCCCCGACCGGGTGGAGCTGTGCCGTCGGGCGGCGCTGCCGGCGTTGCCGGCCGGCTCGCCCCTGGACCCGCTGACGCCGGTTGCCGTGCTGGAGTCGGTCCCCGCGGGCGAGGTCGTCGGGGACGCGGCCGCGGCCGAGCGGCTGCGCCGGCACGGCGAGATCCTCAGCGCCGCGATGCTGGTCGGCGTTGCCCAGGGCGCCCTCGACGTTGCCCGCAGCTATGCGCTGGAGCGCGAGCAGTTCGGCGCCCCGATCGGGTCCTTCCAGGCGATCAAGCACATCCTGGCGGACATGTACGTCCGGGTGGAGCTGGCCCGGGCCGCCGCCTACGCCGCGGCTGCCGTCGCCGCCGACCCCCGCGCGGGCGACGTGCGGCGTTGCGCCGCCTCGGCGAAGCTGCTCGCCGGTGAGGCGGGCATCGCCAACGGGCGCGCGGCCGTGCAGGTCCTCGGCGGGATGGGCTTCACCTGGGACATGCTCCCGCACTACTTCCTCAAGCGGGCCTGGGTGCTGGAGAACGTGTTCGGCACGGCTGGCGAGCACGCTGCCCGTCTCGGGGATGTCGTCGGCGAGGACGCCGCGGCCGCGCTGGCCGGTCAGGAGAGCTGATGGACGAGCGGCGGACAGCCGACGACGGGCTCCCGGCGCTGAGCCGGCGGATCGGCGCGGTGCTCGCGCTGGACCCGTCGGCCCGGGCGATGGAGTTCGACCGGCACTGGTACACCTGGGGCGAGATCGCGGCCGCGGCGGACGCGGTCGCCTCCCAGGTCAGCCCTGGCGAGCGGGTCGCGGTGCTGCTGCGCAACCGGCCGCCCCAGATCGGGCTGCTGCTGGGCCTGCTGCGGGCGGGCGCCTGCGTGGTCGCCGTGAACCCGAACCGCGGGGAGCGGCGGGTGCGCGGCGACCTCGCGGGCCTGGCGGTGGCCACCGTGGCCGGCACCGCCGACGACCTCGCCGCGTTCGCGCCGAAGGCGCGCTGGCTCGTCGCCGACGAGCTCGGCGCGCCCCGGGTCGAGGGCGAGCGGCCGGACGACGCCCGCCACACCAACCCCGGCGTCGCCGTCGAGATGCTGACCAGCGGCACGACCGGCCCGCCCAAGCGGGTGCCGCTGACCTACGAGACGTTCGCGCGGGTGCTCTCCGGCGCAAAGCACTACGAGCGCAACGCCGACGAGCGGGTGCGGCTGCGTTCCGGCGTCGTGATCGTCAACGCGCCGCTGGTGCACCTCGGCGGGCTGTTCCGGGTGCTGCAGTGCGTCGCCGACGGCCGCTCGTTCTGCCTGCTGGAGCGGTTCCAGGTGGACGAGTGGGCGGACGCGCTGCGCCGGCACCGGCCGGCCACGGTCAGCCTGGTGCCGGCGGCGCTGCGGATGGTGCTCGACGCCGACCTCGACCCGGCCGACTTCGCCAGCGTCCGCTCGGTGATCTCCGGGACCGCTCCGCTGTCACCCGACGACGCCGACGCCTTCCAGGCCAGGTACGGCGTGCCCGTGCTGACCTCCTACGCCGCGACCGAGTTCGGCGGCGGGGTGGCCGGCTGGAACCTGGCCGACCACCAGCGGTACTGGAAGCAGAAGCTGGGCAGCGTCGGCCGGGCCCACGCCGGCTGCCAGCTGCGGGTCGTCGACCCGGACAGCGGCGCCGAGCTCGGCCCGAACGCCCCCGGCCTGCTGGAGGTGCGCGCGCACCAGCTCGGCGACGGCACCGCGTGGACCCGCACCACCGACCTGGCCAGGATCGACGAGGACGGCTTCCTGTGGATCCTCGGCCGGTCCGACCAGGCGATCATCCGTGGCGGCTTCAAGGTCCTGCCGGACGACGTCCGCACGGCGCTCGAGCGCGACCCGCGGGTGCGCTCCGCCGCGGTCGTCGGCCGGCCGGACGCGCGGCTCGGCGCGGTGCCCGTGGCCGCCGTCGAGCTGCGGCCGGGCACGGGGCCGGTGTCGCCGCGGGAGCTGCTCGACTCCGTCGGCGGCGTGCTGGCCCGCTACGAGATCCCGGTGGAGCTGAGGATCGTCGACGCGCTGCCGCGTACCCCGTCCGGCAAGGTCGACCTCGTCGCCGTCCGTGAGCTGCTGGCAACCCCCGCCTGACCGGCCGGGGCCGCAAGCCTCGAGGAGCACATCCCGTGGACCTGACATACAGCGAACAGGACGAGGCGTTCCGCGCCGAGTTCCGCGCCTGGCTGGAGAAGGCGGTGCCGGAGCACGGCGCGCCCCCGCCGCCGGGGGACTGGCCGGCGCGGCGGGCCTACGACACCGCGTGGCAGCGCAAGCTCCACGACGCCGGGTACGCCGGCGTGCACTGGCCGGCCGAGTTCGGCGGCCGCGGCCTGCCGGTCACCCAGCAGCTGGTCTACCTGGAGGAGTACGCCCGCGCCAACGCCCCGTACATCTCGGTGAACTTCGTCGGCATGATGCACGCCGGCCCGACGCTGATCGCCGAGGGCACCGGCGAGCAACGGGCGTTCCACCTGCCGCGGATCCTGCGCGGCGAGGACGTGTGGTGCCAGGGCTTCTCCGAGCCGCAGGCCGGCTCGGACCTGGCCTCGCTGCGCACCACCGCGGTCCGCGACGGCGACCACTACGTGGTGAACGGGCAGAAGATCTGGAGCACCCGGGCGCACGTCGCCGACTACTGCGAGCTGCTGGTCCGGACCGACCCGACCGCCCCCAGGCACAAGGGCATCAGCTGGCTGATCCTGGACATGCACAGCCCCGGCGTCGAGGTCCGCCCGATGCGCACGATCGACGGGGAGAGCCACTTCTGCGAGGTCTTCCTCACCGACGTGCGGGTCCCCGTCACGAACCTGGTGGGCAGGGAGAACGACGGCTGGCGGGTCACCAACGTGACGCTGCGCTTCGAGCGCGGCACCGCGTTCGCCCAGCACATCATCACGCTGCACTCGCAGCTGCGTGACCTGGTCGCGACCGCCCGGCAGGTGCCGGGGCCGAGCGGCGGCAGCGCCTGGGATGACCCGCAGCTGCGGGCGCACGTCGGCCGGCTGGAGGCCAACCTCGACGGGCTGTGGCGGATGACCCAGCGCGGCGTCACCGAGGCCGAGGCCACCGGGCTGCCCTCGCCGACCGGCTCGGCGGTCAAGCTGCGGTTCAGCGAGCTGGCCCAGGAGCTGTCCGAGCTGGCCGTGCGGGTGCTGGGCCGGGCCGCCGTCGGCGGGGTCCGCGGCCACGGCGGGCCGGACGCGGCCGAGGCGGCCCGCGCCTACCTGTGGTCGCTGCAGTACACCATCGCCGCCGGCACGTCGCAGATCCAGCGCAACCTGATCGCCGAGCGCATCCTCGGCATGCCCAGGTCCAGGGCGGCCTAGGAGCTGGGGCCAAACGGTCCGGTGGCCAGGGAACCGCTTTACGGTCTATACAGCAAGTGTCAGATTGTTTGTCGGCGGTCGGAGGGCTGGGCATGGATCTCCAGGAAGCGGCTGGCGTCTTCACCGACCCGCGGGCGTACGCGGACGAGGAGCGGTTCCACGCCGCCACCGCGGTGCTGCGCCGGGAGTCGCCCGTCCACCGGGTCGAGGCCGACAGGTACCCGGCCTACTGGGCGATCACCAGGTACGACGACGTCATGGCGATCGCCTGCGACTCCGAGGCGTGGCGCAACTGGCCGCGCACGACCGTGCACCAGGACCCCGCTCTGCCGCCGCCACCGATCCGCACGCTCGTCCAGATGGACGCCCCCGACCACCCGGTCTACCGGCGCATCAGCGCCGACATGTTCCGCCCGGCCGGCGTCCGCCGGCTCTCCGACCGGATCGCCGACCTGGCCAGGCGGTACGTGGACCGGATGGCCGAGCTCGGCGGCGAGTGCGACTTCTACGCCGACGTGGCCGCGCACTACCCGCTGTACGTGATCCTGTCGCTGCTCGGGCTGCCCGAGGAGGACTTCCCGCTGATGCTGCGGCTGACCCAGGAGCTGTTCGGCGCCGACGACCCCGACTTCGCCCGGTCCGCCAGCGGCAACGAGGCGGCCTCCGCGGCCATCCTGGACTTCTTCACCTACTTCCAGGGCCTGATCGCCGACCGTCGCAAGAACCCGGCCGACGACCTGGCATCCGTGATCGCCAACGCCACCCCCAACGGCGAGCTGATCGGGGAGCTGGAGGCGATCGGCTACTACGTGCTCATCGCGACCGCCGGCCACGACACGACGAGCGCCGCCATCTCCGGCGGGATGCACGCCCTGCTGACGCACCCGGACCAGTGGCGGCGGCTGCGCGACGACCCGTCGCTGGTGCCGACCGCGGTCGACGAGATGATCCGCTGGGTGTCCCCGGTCAAGCACTTCATGCGCACCGCCAGCAAGGACACCGAGATCCGCGGCGTTCCGATCCCCGCCGGCGACGCGGTGCTGCTGTCCTACCCGTCGGCGAACCGGGACGAGGACGTCTTCGCAAACCCGCAGACCTTCGACGTCGGCCGCACCCCGAACAGGCACCTCGGCTTCGGTTTCGGCGCCCACTACTGCCTGGGCACCCACCTCGCCCGCCTCGAGGCCAGGGCCCTCTACGCCGAGCTGGTTCCCCGCATCCGCTCGATCGAGCTCGCCGGCCCGGTCGAGTACGTCGAGGCCCTCTTCGTCGGCGGCCCGAAGCGCGTCCCCATCCGCTACGCCATGGCCTGACGACCGAGGACTGTCAGACCGACCTGGCACTCCCCGCGACCGCAGCCATCACGGCCAGCCCCACGTAGTGCGACGGGCTGACGCTCCGACGCACCGGGCGGGTGGCAGACCCGACACGCCCGGGTGCCGAGCGAAGCCAGGCTGGGCTTCAAGGCGTGGCGGGGCTGATGGGCCCCGCCCGGCGTCTTGAGCGGCGCGCGGCGGGCGGCCGCGGGCCGCCCTTGAAAACCCTCATAAGAATTCAGCGGTGGCGATCTTCGTTGCGTGTTTGTGCTGGTCGTGCATGACAAAGGGGACCCCGGATCGTCCCGCGTCGTTGAGGGCGTCTCCGGGGTCCCCTGGGTCAGCCAGCCGGGTCGGGGGCAGTGTCTCGGCGGCTGCGGTCAGGGTCGGCCGCGCATGTAGCCGTCGTCGACGGCGAAGATGAATGCGAGGTACTCGCGTTCGGAGAAGTAGAGGGCCGGGCCGTCGGGCTGGGTGCTGTCGCGCAGGACGACGCCTCCCTTGGCGGGGCCGTCGGGGATGAAGGCGACTTCGACGCACATGCCGCCGGCGCCGTTGCTGTA
>JADGHD010000707.1 GCA_019689615.1 Frankia sp.
CCGTTTTCCTGGGCCGGGGCCCCCCCCGCGCGGGGGCCCCGGGGGGGCCCCCCGGGGGCCCCCCCCACCGCGCGGCGCCACCACGCTGGCCCCTGGGGCCGGTCCCGGCGGGCCCTAGCCCTCGCCCCGCCAGCAGGCGCGCCCACCGGGGGCGCGCGAACACCTCTCCGGGTGGAGTGGGTCCTTGCCCGGAGCAGGTCACGCACCACAACACCACGGCGCGCGGCCGCCACGTTCTCGTTGGCGTGCCCACGTCCGGAACTGCCGCACACATCGACGATCACAGCTGAGGAGCGTCATGACGCAGAGCCGCGCCACGAAGCAGAAGGCCAGCTCGAACGGCACGGCCGCCGCGGCCGCCGCGGCGCCGGCCGCGCCGGCGACCGGCGCCGACAGCGGCAGCGCCGGGCAGGGCAGCGCTGCCCTGCCCGAGTCGGGCAAGGCCACCGCCGGCGCGGGCGGTGGCGCTGGCACGGGCAAGGCCGCTGGCGGCAGGCGCACCGGCCTGCGCATCAAGCGGCGCTTCACCACCCCCGGGGTGCACCCCTACGACGAGGTCACCTGGGAGCGCCGTGACGTCGTCATGACCAACTGGCGGGACGGCTCGATCAACTTCGAGCAGCGCGGCGTCGAGTTCCCGGACTTCTGGTCGGTCAACGCCTCGAACATCGTCACCAGCAAGTACTTCCGCGGAGCGGTCGGCACGCCGCAGCGCGAGTCCTCGCTGCGGCAGCTGATCGACCGGGTCGTGCGCACCTACGGCCGAGCCGGCCGGGAGCACGGCTACTTCGCCTCGGAAGAGGACGCCGAGATCTTCGAGCACGAGATCACATACATGCTGTTGCACCAGATGTTCAGCTTCAACAGCCCCGTCTGGTTCAACGTCGGCACACCCGCGCCGCAGCAGGTCTCGGCGTGCTTCATCCTCTCCGTCGACGACACGATGGAGTCGATCCTGAACTGGTACCGGGAGGAGGGGCTGATCTTCAAGGGCGGCTCCGGCGCCGGGCTCAACCTGTCCCGGATCCGGTCGTCCAAGGAGCTGCTCTCGTCGGGTGGGACGGCATCCGGCCCGGTCAGCTTCATGCGCGGGGCGGACGCATCGGCCGGGACGATCAAGTCGGGCGGCGCGACCCGGCGGGCGGCGAAGATGGTCGTCCTCGACATCGACCACCCGGACATCGTCGAGTTCATCGAGACGAAGGCCCGGGAAGAGCTCAAGATCCGCGCGCTGCGGGACGCCGGGTTCGACATGGACCTCGGCGGCAAGGACATCACCTCGGTCCAGTACCAGAACGCCAACAACTCGGTGCGGGTCAGCGACGAGTTCATGCGGGCGGTGGAGTCGGGCGGCACGTTCGACCTGCGCGCGCGCCTCGACGGCCGGGTCGTGGAGACCGTGGACGCCCGCTCGCTGATGCGCAGGATCGCCCAGGCGGCCTGGGAGTGCGCCGACCCGGGCATCCAGTACGACGACACCATCAACGACTGGCACACCACGCCCGAGGCCGGCCGGATCACGGCCAGCAACCCGTGCAGCGAGTACATGCACCTGGACAACTCCAGCTGCAACCTCGCCTCGCTGAACCTGCTGCGGTTCCTGCGGGAGGACCGCACCTTCGACATCGAGGGCTTCGTCCACGCGGTGGAGCTGATCATCACCGCGATGGACATCTCGATCTGCTTCGCCGACTTCCCGACCGAGGAGATCACCCGGATCAGCCGGGCCTACCGGCAGCTGGGCATCGGCTACGCGAACCTCGGCGCGCTGCTGATGGCCTGCGCCCGGGCGTACGACTCGGAGGGCGGGCGCAGCCTGGCCGCCGCGATCACCTCGCTGATGACGGCGACCGCCTACCGCCGCTCGGCGGAGCTGGCCGGCGTCGTCGGCCCGTACGAGGGCTACGCCCGCGACGCCGCCGGGCACCGCCGGGTGATCCGCAAGCACGCGACCGCCAACGACGCCGTGCGCACGGTGCACGCCGAGGACGCCAGGATCCTCGCCGCCTCCGCCCAGGAGTGGGAGCGCTGCCTGGCGATCGGCGAGCGCAACGGCTGGCGCAACGCCCAGGCCAGCCTGCTCGCGCCGACCGGGACGATCGGGCTGGCGATGGACTGCGACACCACCGGCATCGAGCCCGACCTCGCCCTGGTGAAGATGAAGAAGCTGGTCGGCGGGGCCAGCATGAAGATCGTCAACCAGACGGTCCCGGCGGCGCTGCGCACGCTCGGCTACCCTCAGGAGACGATCGAGGCGATCGTCGAGTACATCGCCGAGCACGGCCACGTCGTCGACGCGCCAGGGCTGCGCCCGGAGCACTACGAGGTGTTCGACTGCGCGATCGGCGAGCGGGCGATCGCCCCGATGGGCCACGTCCGGATGATGGCCGCGGTCCAGCCGTTCCTGTCCGGCGCGATCTCGAAGACGGTGAACATGCCGGAGTCGGCCACCGTCGACGACGTCGAGCAGATCTACCTGGAGGGCTGGCGGCTCGGCCTGAAGGCCCTGGCGATCTACCGGGACAACTGCAAGGTCGGCCAGCCGCTCACCGACGTGAAGGGCGCGAAGCGGTCCGCGGACGAGGCGAAGGCGATCGCCGACGCCGCCGCCGACACCATCGGCGCCGCGC
>JADGHD010000032.1 GCA_019689615.1 Frankia sp.
ACGGTGGGCCGCCCACCGGGACCCCCGCCTACCTCGCCCCGGAGCGGCTGCGCGGCGGCCCGGCCACGCTGGTCGCCGACCTGTTCTCGCTCGGCGCGACCCTGCTGTTCGCCGCCGATGGCGTCGCCCCGTTCGCCCGGGACACCGTGCTCGCCTCGCTGCACGCGGTGCTGCACGTCGAGCCGGTGCCGACCCGGGACCTGGGCCCGCTCGCCCCGGTCATCGCCGGCCTGCTCAGCAAGGACCCGGCGCACCGCCTGCGCCCCGACGGCGCCGCCGCCCTGCTCACCCGCGCCCTGCGGGCGCTGGAGCCCGCCGGCCCGGCCCAGCCAGCGCCGCACCGCTCGTTCGCGCCAACCGCCCCGCCATCTCCGCCGTCGACGCCACCCCGGGCGGCACCGCCGTCCGCGGCATCGCCGTCCGCGGCGTCGCCGTCGCAGCCGCCGGGTCCGGCGATCCCGCCGGAGCGGCCGGCGTCGGGCCAGCTCGACGCCACTCCCGTCCTGCTGGGACCGGGCGCCGGGGCCGCGACGCGGCCGGGCGGCGGCGACGCCACGAACGGGCGCGGCCCAGCACGCGGGCAGGCCGGCGACGGCGATCTCGCCGAGCCCGAGGCCCGGTGGCCGGGGGAGGGACGGCGCGGCGGGCAGGTGCCCGGGCGCTGGCCGCGCGGGCTGACATTGTCCTCGCCGCCGGCGCGGCTGGCCGCGGTGGTCGCCGTCGTGCTGGTGCTGCTGGTCGCCGGGGTGACCGCGGTGCTCGTGGGCGCGCTGCGCGAGGAGCGGTCGGCGGCCGGGTCCGTCCTCGACCGGGCGGGCGCGGTCCCGGCCGGCATGGTCGGCCACTGGGCCGGCACGGTCACCCAGGGCAGCGCGCGGTTCGACGTCCAGATCGAGCTGCACGGCGGCGACCTCGACGAGTCGGTCGGGACCAGCACGATGTCCAACGGCTGCGTCGCCGACCTGCTGCTGCGGGAGACCGGCCTGGACCAGATCATCGTCCAGGAGGTGCTCATCCGCAGCGACCTGCGCTGCACCGGCGTGTTCCGGCTGCTGCTGCACCTCAATGACTCCGGCACGCTCGGCTACTTCTACGACGCCACCCTCGCCCACTCCGCCGGCGTCGCCACCCTGACCAGGGTCGAGCCGGCCACCGCCGCGCCGACGGCTACCGCCTGACGCAGCCAGCCCACCGGCCGCCGACTTCGATTCCATGCACCGGAAGCCCTCGGCGACAGCGGGTCAACGCCCGACCACCATGTGACCCGCGTTAGATCACGACGGCGAGCCGCCGCGGGCCAGCCCGCGAGGGTCCGTCGCCGGCCCGCGTACCGGTGGCGGGCCGCCCGGCAGGGGGCGTGGGCGCTGCTGCGAGCAGCCGGCGGCCACGGGCGGGCGGCCCGTTCTCTCGATCATGCGGGCGTTGCGGGCCGTGAACAGCGGCTCACCACACGGATCCCAGCAGGTCGCTGGGGAGGGAAGGCGGTCGGAGTGGCTGAAGAGCTGCGGGACGACTCCGCGGCGCAGTCGCTGGCGGTGGACGGCGTGTCCGTCCGGTATGGCGCCACCACGCAGGTTCTCGACCGGGTGAGCCTGACCGTGCCGCCGGGCTCCGTCGTCGCGATCATGGGGGTCAACGGGGCCGGCAAGACGACACTCGCCCGCACGGTGACGGGGATGCTCGGCTACCACGGCGGCCGGGTCACGGCCGGCGCCGTCCGCTGGGGCGGCCGCAACGTCACCGGGCGGCCCGCCCCGTACATGGTCCGCGCGGGCGTGAGCCAGACCCTGGAAGGCCGGCGGGTGTTCGCCGACCTCACCGTGGACCAGAACCTCGGCGCCGGCGGGATCACCCGGCGCGACCGCAGGGAGCTGCGGACCCGCCGCGAGTGGATGTTCGAGCTGTTCCCGCGGCTGGCGGAGCGGGCACAGCAGCGGGCCGGCCTGCTGTCCGGCGGCGAGCAGCAGATGCTGGCGTTCGCGCGGGCGCTGATGCAGTCGCCGAAGCTGATCGTGCTGGACGAGCCGTCCCTCGGGCTGGCGCCGAAGATCGTCACGCAGGTCGCCGACACCATCCGGACGATCCGCGACTCCGGCACCAGCGTGCTGCTCATCGAGCAGAACGCGGCGATGGCGCTGTCCGTCGCCGACCACGCCTACGTGATCTCGCACGGTCGGGTGACCAGGTCAGGACCGGCGGCCGAGCTGCTGGCCGACCCGGAGATCCGCACCTACTACCTGGGCCTGGCCGACGACGGCGCGCGGCCCGAGCCGGCGGCCGCCGAGCTCGGCCTGACCGGGGGGAGGGCCGGCGCATGACCGAGCAGACCACTCCGACCGCCGCGCCCAGCCTGACCGAGGCGCCGGCCACACCGGCCAGGGACCCCGCGCCGACGGGGCGGACGCAGCCGCCGGCCGGCCGGCCGCCGATCCTGCGGGTGCGGGACGTGTCCCTGCGCTTCGGCGGGGTGACCGCGCTCAACGGCGTCACGTTCTCCGTCGAGGACGGCGAGTTCTTCGCGATCATCGGGCCGAACGGCGCCGGCAAGACCAGCCTGCTCAACGTGCTCAACGGGTTCTACCGGCCGCAGTCCGGCAGCGTCGAGCTCGGCGAGCACGCGCTGGTCGGCCAGCGCCCGGCGCGGATCGCCTCCTGGGGCGTCGCCCGCACCTTCCAGAACCTGGCCCTGTTCGAGGACCTGACCGTCCTGGAGAACGTCGTCGTCGGCCGGCACCACCTCATGCGGTCCGGGGTGATCGCCGGAGCGTTCTGGTGGGGACGGGCGCGGGCCGAGGAGCGGGAGGCGCGGCGGGCCTGCGTGCCGCTGCTGGAGCTCACCGGTCTCGACCCGATCGCCGGCGCGCTGGTCCGCGACCTGCCCTACGGCGTGAAGAAGCGGGTGGAGCTCGCCAGGGCGCTGGCGATGCAGCCACGGCTGCTGTTGCTGGACGAGCCGGTCGCCGGCATGAACGCCGCCGAGACGGACGAGCTGGCCGGCTGGGTCCAGACCGTGCGCCGGGAGCTGGGGCTCACGGTCGTGATGATCGAGCACGACATGGCGCTGGTCAGCAAGGTCGCCGAGCGGGTGCTCGTGCTCGACTTCGGCGAGGTCATCTGCTGCGAGCCACCGGAGGTCGCGATGCGCGACCCGCGGGTGGTGCGGGCCTACCTCGGCGGGGGCGACGACGCCCTCGTCGAGGAGGTCGCCGGGCAGGTGGCCGACCTGGCCGCCGAGCGCGGGCCGGGCGCGGGAGAGCGGGACCAGGCCGGCGGCGAGGCCGGGAAGGCGGCGGGGGCCGCCGGCGCCGGCCGGGCCGCCGGGGAGAACGGGGAGGCCCGGTGACGGAGAACCTGCAGATCCTGGTCGGCGGCATCGCCTCGGGCTGCCTGCTGGCGCTGATCGCGCTCGGGTTCGTGGTGGTGACGAAGTCGACCGGAGTGCTCAACCTCGCCCAGGGCGGGTTCGTGGTGCTCGGCTGCTACCTCACCTACGAGGGCCGGCAGAGCTGGGGGCTGCCGTTCTGGCTCGCCGTCGTGGTCGCCGCGATCCTCACGGCGCTGATCGCGGCGATCATCGAGGCGACCGTGGTCCATCCGGTCGCGCTGCGCGGCCTGTATCCGCCGATCCTGGTCACGTTCGGGATCTCGATCGTGATCCCGGCGGTGGCGGCCGGGATCTGGACCACCTACCAGCTGACCCTCGACGACCCCTGGGGCCTCGACAAGGTCGGTGTCGCCGGGCTGACGATCGCGCAGCGGGACATCGCGGTGATCGTCGTGACGCTCGTCGTGCTGGCCCTGTTCCTGGCGTTCTTCCGGTTCTCCCGGCTCGGCCTGGCCATGCAGGCGGCGGCGAGCGACCCGGAGGCCGCGCTCGCCCAGGGGATCAGCGACCGGGTCATCCACATGACCGCCTGGGCGATGGCCGGCGCGCTCGGCGCGGTCGCCGGCGCGTTGCTGGCCACCACCGGCGGCGGCGGCGTGCGGCCCGGGCTGGAGACCCAGGCGCTGATCGCGCTGCCCGTGATCATCCTCGGCGGGCTCACCTCGCCGGCCGGCGCCGTCGTCGGCGGGCTGCTGGTGGGCGTGGCCCAGCAGTTCGCGGTCGTGCGGGTGCCCGACGTGCTCGGCAGCGGCTTCCACGAGGTCGCTCCCTACCTCCTGATGCTCCTGGTGCTGCTGGTCCGGCCGCAGGGGCTGTTCGGCTCGGCGGAAGTGAGGCGAATCTGATGACCAGCGAGGCCGCGGCGGGCCCTGGGGCCTCGGCGCCGTCGGCGGCGGGGGCGGCTGGCGGGATCCTGGTGCCGCGGCTGACCCAGTCGTGGCGCTCCCGGCTGTTCATCGTGCTCGGGCTGGCCCTCATCGTCATCGTCCCGACGAACGTGGGCAGCACCTACTGGCTGACCGTCCTCAACGGCGTCGGCGTCGCGGCGATCGCCGCGGTCGGCCTGAACGTGCTCACCGGCTACGCCGGCCAGCTCTCCCTCGGGCAGAGCTTCTTCGTCGGCATCGGGGCGTTCTCGGCGCAGTACTTCGGCGGCTCGCTGGACCTGCCGATGGTGCTGTGGCTGCCGCTGGCCGGGCTGCTGGCGGCGGCCGCCGGCGGCGCCGTCGCGCCGTTCGCGCTGCGGCTGCGCGGCCCGTACCTGGCCATCGTCTCGCTGAGCCTGGTGTTCCTCGGCATCTACATCGCACGCAACATCCCGAGCGTCACCGGCGGCTACAACGGCACGGTCGTCGAGGCCACGGCCACCCTCGGGCCGATCGACTTCGAGCGGCCGACCATCGGCGGCCTGTCGTTCTCCCGCGAGCAGGGCATGTTCCTGCTCACCTGGTCGGTGCTCGCGGTGGTCCTGCTGCTGGTCGCGAACATCATGCGGACCCGGGCCGGGCGGGCCATGCAGGCGTCGCGCGACCACGACATCGCCGCCGAGGTGCTCGGCGTGCGGATGCTGCGGACGCAGGTCAACGCGTTCGTGGTGGCCAGCGGCATCGGTGGGATCGCCGGCGCGCTGCTGGCGGTGAACCTCGAGTACATCCGGCCGGAGAACTTCGACGTCGCGCTGGCCGTGCAGTACCTCGCGATCATCGTGATCGGCGGCCTCGGCACGCTGTTCGGCCCGGTGCTCGGCGCGCTGTTCGTCGGCCTGGTGCCGGTCCTGGTCGACGAGATCTCCGGCTCGCTGCCGTTCATGTCGGAGGCCGGCAGCGACGGCCTGAGCACGACCGACCTGACGCTGATCCTCTATGGCTCCCTGATCGTGCTCTTCCTGACCCTTGAGCCGCGAGGGCTGGTCCAGATCCTGCGCCGGACGTCCGTCTGGCTGCGCTCCCGCCGATCCCCTCGTTGAGTGCCGTGGGCCGTCTCCGGCGGACCGCGGACAGGAGTGAAAGGAATCCTGTCGATGTCTCACCATGCCCGAAAGGGCTTTGCCGCGGTGGCCGCAGCGGCGGCGCTGAGCCTCGTGGCGGCAGGCTGCGCGGCGCAGTCGTCGGATGACGACGACACGCCGGAAGGTGGCGCCACCGCAGCCGAGCGCGAGTTAGCGGCGGTACCGGGCTTCGACCCGGCCGCGGGCGTCATCAAGATCGGCGACATCCTCGCCCTGTCCGGCCCGATCTCGGCCACCGCCAAGGAGCAGCTCGTCGGCCAGCAGATCTGGTTCGACAAGGTCAACGAGCAGGGCGGCATCGCCGGCAAGTACAAGATCGAGCTGATCACCGAGGACAACCAGTACAACCCGCAGCTGACGGTCCAGGCGTACCAGAAGATCGCCGACGAGGTCGTCATGCTGTCCGGCGTGCTGGGCTCGCCGTCGGTGAAGGCGCTGATCCCGCTGCTCGACCGCACGGACGCGCTGGCCGTCCCGAGCGCCCAGGACCCGTCGTTCGCGAAGGACCCGGCGGTCCTGCCGACGTTCCCGTCCTACCAGACCAACGTCACCAACGCGGTGTCCTACCTGGTCAGCCAGGACGAGAAGTTCAAGACCGCGCGCTACTGCCAGCTGGTCATGGACAGCGACTGGGGCATCGCGGTCAGTGAGGGTGTCGCCTGGGTCACTGGCAAGATCGGGGCGCCGACCGGCACGATCCAGAAGTTCGCCGCCCTGGACACGGCCTTCACCGCGCAGATCACCGCGCTGAAGAACGACAACTGTGAGGTGGTCGTGTTCGGTGGCGCGGCGAACAACCTGCCGTCGGTGGTCGCGGCGGCGACCCAGCTGGACTTCCAGCCGCAGTGGATCGCCGAGTTCATCGCGCTCGCCACCGCGTTCAAGACCTCGGACATCGCGCCGTACCTGACCGAGAACATGATCTTCACCGGCCCGGGCGCGAAGCTGGACGACGAGTCCGTCGAGGGCATCCGCAACCTGCTGGCCGGCCTCGGTGACACCGAGATCACCGTGCAGCACGTCTACGGCTACATGCAGGCCGTGGCCACCACGACGCTGCTGGAGAAGGCCGTCGAGCTCGGCGACCTGTCCGGGCCTGGCCTGCGCCGGGCAGCCACCGAGCTGGACTCGATCAGCTTCCAGGGCCTCGGTGGCGACGTCACGCTCGGCGAGCCGGAGGAGCGGGTGCTGCCGCGGGCGACCACGATCTACCACTACAACCCGGCCGCCCCGTCGGGCCTCGAGGCGGCGGCCGTCGGCTACCAGGCGCCCGAGGGCTTCGACGACCACTTCTGATCCCTCTCCCAGCCCCGGCCGCCGTCGCGGTCCCGCGCCGCGCGGCAGCCGGGGCTGGCATTCCCTGGCCGCCTGAGCGGGTGCCGGGCTGGTCACGGTCGCCACCGCGGGCGGCTGGGCCGGCCCGGCGCTCCGTAGGATCGGGCGCGTGTCCCAGACCCAGGCGGTCGAGGTCGTCGACCTCGTCAAGACGTACGGACAGACCCGCGCGGTCGCTGGGATGTCGTTCGGCGTCGCCACCGGCACCGTGACCGCCCTGCTCGGTCCGAACGGCGCCGGCAAGACGACCACCGTCGAGATCTGCGAGGGCTTCCGCCGGCCCGACGCGGGCACCGTCCGGGTCCTCGGCCTGGACCCGGTTGCCGACGGCGCCGCACTGCGCCCCCGGGTCGGGGTGATGCTGCAGTCCGGCGGGATGTACCCGGGCGCCCGCGCCCACGAGATGCTGCGCCTGGTCGCGGCGCACCATGCCAGCCCTCTGGACCCCGACCTGCTGCTGGAGCGGGTCGGCCTGCTCGGCTCGGCCGCGCGCACCCCGTTCCGGCGCCTGTCCGGCGGGCAGCAGCAGCGGCTGTCGCTGGCGATGGCCATCGTCGGCCGCCCCGAGCTGGTCTTCCTCGACGAGCCGACCGCGGGCCTCGACGTGCGCGCCCGGCACGACACCTGGGACCTCATCGAGGAGCTGCGGGCCAGCGGGGTCACGGTCGTGCTCACCACGCACGCGATGGACGAGGCCGAGCGGCTCGCCGACCACGTCGTGATCGTCAACAGGGGCCGGGTCGTCGCCGCCGGCTCGCCGGCCGAGCTGACCAAGGGCGGCGCCGACGGCGAGCTGCGCTTCCGCGCCCCGTCCGGCCTCGACCTCAGCCAGCTGCTCGCCGCCCTGCCCCCGGGCGCGCAGGCCAGCGAGCGCGCCGGCGGGCACTACGTCGTCCGCGGCACCATCGACCCGCCGTTCCTCGCCGCGGTGACCGCATGGTGCGCCGGCAACGGCGTGCTGCCGAGCGACCTGCGGGTCGAACAGCGCAGCCTGGAGGACGTCTTCGTGGAGCTGACCGGTTCGGAGCTGGCCCCGTGACCGCGACCACGCAGCCGGCCCCGGCGCCGCCGCCCGCGCGGCCGGCCCTGGACCTGCGCCCGGCCCCCGGTGCCGCGCCGGTCGGGCGGATGCTGGCCGGGCAGACCCGGATGGAGCTGACGCTCAACCTGCGCCACGGCGAGTCGGTGCTGCTGACCCTGCTGATCCCGGTCGGCCTGCTCGTCTTCTTCTCGGCCGTGGACGTGCTGCCGGCCGACGGGCGCGACGCCGTCGACTTCCTGGTGCCCGGGGTGCTCGCGCTCGCGGTGATGTCGACCGCGTTCACCGGGCAGGCGATCGCCACCGGCTTCGAGCGCCGCTACGGCGTGCTCAAGCGACTCGGCGCGACGCCGCTGCCCCGCTGGGTCCTGCTGGCCGGCAAGACGTTGGCCGTGCTCGCCATCATGCTGATCCAGGCGGTGCTGCTGTGCGCGGTGGGCCTGGCGCTCGGCTGGGACCCGCGCCTGCCCGGCGTGGCGGCCGGGATCGGCTGGCTCCTGCTGCTGGTGGTGCTGGGCACGGCGGCGTTCTCGGGACTTGGCCTGCTGATGGCCGGCACCCTGCGCGCCGAGGCAACGCTGGCCGCGGCCAACGGCGTGTACCTGCTGCTCCTGCTGGTCGGCGGGGTGGTGTTCCCGCTCACCGAGCTGCCCGGGTGGCTGCGGGCGGTCGCCGAGGTGCTCCCGACGGCGGCGCTGTCGAAGGGCCTGCGCTCGGTGCTCGCCGACGGCGTCGGCCCCGGCGTCGGCCCGGTGGTCGTGCTGGCGTGCTGGGCCGTGGCCGCGGTGGGGCTGGCCGCCCGGTTCTTCCGCTGGGAGTGACGGCCAACCGGTCGGCGGCTCGCGACCCGGCCGCAGCGAGGAACTACTATGGGCACGATGTCAACTTCTACGGAACGTCGAAGCCTGCGGGCGCGGATCGGCGAGCGCTGGGACCGGCTGCCGGTCGTGAGCCCCCGGGTGTTCCGCGTGCTTACGACCATCTGCCTGATGTTCCTCGGGCTGATCGTGGTGACCGGCGGCGCGGTCCGGCTCACCGGCTCCGGCCTGGGCTGCCCGACCTGGCCGCAGTGCGGCGACGGTTCCTGGGTGCCGCACACCGAGTACGCGCTGCACGGCGCGGTCGAGTTCGGCAACCGCATGATCAGTGCGCTGATGGGCGTGTTCATGCTCATCACGCCGATCGCCGCGCTGCGCCTGCCGGACTGGCGGCAGCGACGCGACCTGGTCTGGCTGTCGTTCGGCCTGTGGGCCGGCTTCCTCGGCCAGGTGGTGCTCGGCGGCATCACCGTGCTCGCCGACCTGCACCCGGCCACCGTCGCGGCCCACTTCCTGCTGTCGATGGTGCTGCTGGTCAACGGGGTGGCGCTGTACCGGCGGGCCAGGCAGGGCCCCGGCCCGGTCACCGTCTCGGTCCGGCCGGAGCTGCTCTGGCTGTCGCGGGTGCTGGTCGTCGTCGCGGCCGCCGTGCTCGCGATCGGCACGGTGGTCACCGGCACCGGCCCGCACAGCGGCGACGACGAGCGGGCGAAGCGGTTCGGCTTCGACATCGTCAACGTCTCCCAGCTGCACGCCGATGCCGCCATGGTGCTGACCGGCCTGAGCCTGGCGATGCTGTTCGCCGTCCGGCTGGCGAAGGCATCCGCCGAGGCACGGCGGGCCGCGGCGCTGCTGTTCGCCTGTGTCGTCGCGCAGGCGGGCGTCGGCTTCGCCCAGTACTTCCTCGGCATCCCGGTGGGCCTGGTCGCGGTGCACCTCCTCGGCGCCACCGTGATGTGGGTGATCACCCTGTTCCTCTGGCTCGCGATGGCCGACCGCCCGCCGCTGCCGGCCCCGCCCGTGCCCGCCGACGCCCCGGCCACCGGCACCGCCAGCTCCACCGCCACGGCCAACACCGCGGACAAGCGCCCAGTAGCCGGCCTGGTCGGCACCTGACCGGGGAATCCGACACCCCTGCTGACCCCCCGTGGAGGACCCGCCGGGGGAAGTGGCAGGCCCGGCGACAGGCGCGGCCTACCCGGCCTTCCTGGTTCCGCGGCGAGGTCACCACGTGCTGGGCCGGCGCCTGGCCGGCCGCCAAGGCCTGCCGACAGCGTTGGGGGCACTCGCAGCAGATCCACGACTTGGGCCCTGGCGCGGCGCACCAAGCGTGCTGCCCAGGCGTGCTGCCGCCCTGAGCGGCAGGTGCGCCTCGCGTTCCAGGCGAAGCCAGGCGCAGTTCGCTGCCCCGAAGAACGGGCGCCCGGACCCTCGCTCGGAGGGGGAGCGGGAACGGTCGGTCAGACGAGCGGGCTGACGGCGACCGCGATGAACAGGAGGGTCAGGTAGGTGATGCTGTGGTGGAACAGCGTCATCGGCTTGGCCGCCTGGCCGCGGGTGATGCGGCGGGTCATCCGGTGGGCTTCCGCCAGGAACCAGGCGCCGGTGGCGATCGCGGCCACCAGGTAGATCCAGCCGGGGTCGGCGACCGGGACCAGCAGCAGCGAGGTCGCCACCATCGCGTAGGAGTAGATCAGGATCTTCCGGCCGACCTCGGCCAGCGGGGCGACGACCGGCAGCATCGGCACGCCCGCGGCGGCGTAGTCGTTCCTGAACTTGATGGCCAGGGCCCAGAAGTGTGGGGGCGTCCAGAAGAAGACGACGCCGAACAGCACGACCGCGCCCCAGCCGACCGTGCCGGTCACCGCCGACCAGCCGATGAGCACCGGGAAGCAGCCGGCTGCGCCGCCGATCACGATGTTCGACGGGGTCCGGCGCTTCAGCCCGAGCGTGTAGACGAAGACGTAGAACACGATCGCGCCGTCGGCGAGCAGCGCGGACGGCCAGTTGACCAGGAAGCCGAACAGCAGCGTGGCCCCGATGCCGAGGACGATGCCGAACACCAGCGCCTCGACCGGGGACACGCTGGCCTTCACCAGCGGGCGGCGCCTGGTCCGCGCCATCACCTCGTCGATGTCCCGGTCGACGTAGCAGTTGATCGTGTTGGCACTGCCGGCCGCCATCGAGCCGGCCACCAGGGTCACCAGGATCAGCCACGGCGACGGCATGCCGCGCTCGGCGAGGATCATCACCGGAACCGTGGTGATCAGCAGCAGCTCGATGATCCGCGGCTTGGTCAGCGCGACGTACGCCCGGGCCTTGGTGGCCAGGAAGGCCAGCCGGCCGCCGCCGGCGGAGGCCGTGGCCGCGGTGGCGGCGGGGACCGCCGGACCAGCGGCGCTCGTCCCGGGTGCTTGGGCGCCGGCCGGGCGGTCTGGCTGACCATCCGCCGCGCCGGCCGGGCGCGTGCCGGTCACGGAAGCGCGCGGGCGCGCGACCTGCCGGCGGCGCAGGACAGTCAGGGTGGACAGGGCGACCTCGCGTTCGGCCCCGGGCGGCGGGGCGGGCACCGTTGCCGTGTTCTACGACGTGTCGGAGTCTAACTGGCCGAGCTGGTCACGGGCACGCGAGGCCGATCGGGGGGCCAGGTCAGGCGGCGCGGCCGGCATCGAGGTGACGCCGCTGACAACGCCCGCACCAGCCCGCCTTGGCATACCCGGCATCCGCCCGGTGTTGCCCAGGGTGACGTTCACAGATGTTCACGTGGGTGGGCTGTTCTCGTGCGTCACCGGGATGGGCACACTAGGCACCAAAGCACCGGCGGCAGGTATCGGCGTGGCGGGTGCCCGGCGGCTGGGAGCCCTGCCCGCCCGGCGCCGCGTCGCGTGGATGAGCCATCCGTCACCGGGTAGGGAGCAGCTGTGCCCGGCATGTCCCGCGGAGAGGAAACACGACAATGACCAACCCGCTCTCCGACCTCTCCGCCGCCGGAGTGGCGGTCTGGCTGGATGACATCAGCCGGGACCGGCTCCGGACCGGCAACCTCGCCGACCTCATGGCCACGCACAGCGTGGTCGGGGTGACCACGAACCCGACCATCTTCCAGAAGGCCGTGGTCGGCAGCGACGCGTACGACGAGCAGCTGCGTGACCTCACCATCCGCGGCGTCGACGTCGGCGAGGCGGTCCGCCTGATCACGACGGCTGACGTCCGGTCGGCCTGCGACGTGCTGCGGCCGGTCTTCGACGCGACCGGCGGCCTGGACGGCCGGGTGTCGATCGAGGTCGACCCGCGGCTGGCGCACGACACCGAGAAGACCGTGGCCGAGGCCCGGGCGCTGTGGTGGATGGTCGACCGGCCGAACCTGTTCATCAAGATTCCGGCGACGCGGGAGGGCCTGCCCGCGATCACGGCCGCGCTGGCCGCCGGGATCAGCGTCAACGTCACCCTGATCTTCAGCCTGGACCGGTACGACGAGGTGATGGACGCCTACATGTCCGGCGTGGAGCAGGCGCTCGCCGCCGGGCGGGACGTCTCCCAGCTCGCGTCGGTGGCCTCGTTCTTCGTCAGCCGGGTCGACACCGAGGTGGACAAGCGGCTGGAGAAGATCGGTAGCCCGCAGGCCAGGGCGCTGCGCTCGCGCGCCGCGGTAGCCAACGCCCGGCTGGCCTACGAGCGGTACGAGAAGGCGTTCGGCTCCGAGCGGTGGGCGGCGCTGGCCGCCGCCGGCGCCCGCCCGCAGCGGCCGCTGTGGGCGTCGACGTCGACGAAGGACCCGTCGCTGCCGGACACGATCTACGTCAAGGAGCTGATCGCCGCGGGCACGGTGAACACCATGCCGGAGTCGACGCTGCTGGCGTTCGCCGACCACGGCGAGGTGGCGCCGGACACGGTCCGGCCGAACTACGCCGACGCCCACGAGACCATGGCAGCCCTCGCCGCCGTCGGGATCGACATGGCGGACGTCGTCGAGGTGCTGGAGCGTGAGGGCGTGGCCAAGTTCGAGGACTCCTGGAACCAGCTGCTCGACGCCGTCCGCGGGCAGCTGGCCGCCGCCGGCTGACGGCCCGGGCATGCCAGGCCGCTCCCGCGTGCCAGGCCCCGGCCAGCGGAAGCGGCCGCGGCAGACAGGCAGACCAGGCCAGCCCAGCGCACCAGCATCAGTGCCCGAGCGAGGACAGGGGGAACCGCAGGTGGCGCCCACGGCAGGTGGCAACCCGCTGCGCGATCCACGAGACCGCAGGCTGCCCCGACTGCCGGACCCGAGCGCCCTGGTGGTGTTCGGGGTCACCGGGGACCTTGCCCAGAAGAAGCTGATCCCCGCCGTCTACGACCTGGCCAACCGGGGGCTGCTCCCGCCGGGCTTCGTCCTGCTCGGGTTCGCCCGCCGGGAGTGGAGCGACGAGCAGTTCGTCGAGTTCGCCCGGGAGTCGGCCGAGCACGGCGCCCGGACCACCTTCCGCGAGGAGACCTGGGACCGGCTGGCCAGCTCGATCCGGTTCGTCTCCGGCTCGTTCGACGACGACGCCGCGTTCGACCGACTGGTGTCGACGCTGGCGGAACTGGAGTCCAGCCACGGGATCCGCGGGAACGCGGCCTTCTACCTGTCGATCCCGCCGTCGGCGTTCCCGGTCGTGCTCAAGCAGATCGAGCGTACCGGGCTCGCCCGCGAGCAGGGCGGCTGGCGCCGCGTGGTGGTGGAGAAGCCGTTCGGGCACGACCTGCGCTCGGCCAGGGAGCTCAACGCGCTGGTGGACGAGGTGTTCGGCCAGGCGGACGTCTTCCGGATCGACCACTACCTGGGCAAGGAGACCGTCCAGAACCTGTTCGCGCTGCGGTTCGCGAACACGCTGTTCGAGCCGATCTGGAACTCCCAGTTCGTCGACTCGGTGCAGATCACGATGGCCGAGGACGTCGGCATCGGCTCGCGCGCCGGCTTCTACGACGCCACCGGCGCCGCCCGCGACGTGCTGCAGAACCACCTGCTGCAGCTGCTCGCGCTGACCGCGATGGAGGAGCCGGTCAGCTTCGGCGCGGAGACGATCAGGACCGAGAAGATCAAGATCCTTCGGGCGGTCACCCTGCCGGACGACCTCGAGCACTACGCCATCCGCGGCCAGTACGAGCAGGGCTGGCTGGCCGGCGAGCGGGTGCGCGGCTACCTGGACGAGGAGAACATCCCGCCCGACTCGACCACGGAGACCTACGCGGCCGTCCGGCTCGGGGTGCAGACCCGCCGGTGGGCCGGGGTGCCGTTCTACCTGCGCACCGGCAAGCGGCTGCCGCGGCGGGTCACCGAGATCGCGATCACCTTCAAGCAGGCCCCGCACCTGCCGTTCGACGCGACCGACACCACGGAGCTGGGACACAACCAGCTCGTCGTCCGGGTGCAGCCGGACGAGGGCGTCACGCTGAAGTTCGGCTCGAAGGTGCCGGGGACCGCGATGGAGGTCCGCGATGTCGCCATGGAGTTCCTGTTCGGCGAGGCGTTCACCGAGTCGCTGCCGGAGGCGTACGAGCGGCTGATCCTCGACGTGCTGCTCGGCGACGCGATGCTCTTCCCGGACAACGCGGAGGTCGAGGAGTCCTGGCGGATCATCGACCCGCTCGAGGAGTTCTGGGCGAACGGCCAGCCGCACAGGTACCGGGCGGGCAGCTGGGGGCCGGCCGCGGCCGACGAGATGCTCGCCCGCGACGGCCGGCACTGGCGCCGCCCGTGACCAGCCTGCCCGCGCGACCGGCCGGGCGGCGCGCCGCCCGGCGGCGGCGCCCGCGGCCGGCGAGTGGATCCAATGCGAGGAGGGGCCTGGCGTGACGACGCTCTGGGACACCACCGGGTCGGCTGTCGTGAAGGCGCTGGCCGCGGAGCGCCGCGCCGCCGGCGCGCTCGCCTTCGGGCTCGCGCTCACCCTCGTCGTCGTGGTGGACGAGAAGAACGTGCCGGCCGCGGAGGCCGCGGCCACCGCGGCGGCGGCCGCCCACCCCTGCCGGCTGCTGATCGTGGTCCGCCGCCAGATCGACCTGCCGAACCCCCGCCTGGACGCCGAGGTGTCGATCGGCGGCCGGCTCGGCCCGGGCGAGGCGGTCGTGATGCGGATGTACGGCCGGCTGGCGCTGCACGCCGAGTCGGTGGTGCTGCCGCTGCTCGCCTCGGACGCGCCGGTGGTCACCTGGTGGCACGACGAGCCGCCGGCCAGGATCGCGTTCGACCCGCTCGGGGTGTTCGCCGACCGCCGGGTCACCGACTGCGCCGCCGCCCCCGACCCGATGGCCGCGCTGCTGGCCAGGGCGGCCGACTTCGAGCCAGGGGACACCGACCTGTGCTGGACCCGGATCTCCGGCTGGCGCACCCTGCTCGCCGCCGCCTTCGACGGGCGGACGGACACCCCACGCTCGGCCCGCATCACCGCCGACCCGGCCGACCCGAGCGCCCAGCTGTTCGCCGGCTGGCTGCGGGCCCGGCTGCAGGTGCCGGTCACGGTCGTGCCCCCGGATGGCGGTGGCCGGCGGGCGGCGCCGACCATCCAGGCCGTCAGCGTCGCCGTCGACGACGGCGAGGTCGCGGTCACCCGCGTCGACGCCCGCTCCGGTACGATCACCCGGCCCGGTGTGCCGCCCCGCACCCTGCCGCTGCGCCAGCTCGACGTCGGCGACCTGCTCGCCGAGGAGCTGCGCCGCCTCGACGACGACACGATCTACGCCGAGGCGCTGTCCGCGTGGAGCGGGATTCCGGGGCTGGCCGACCGGTCCGGCCGCCGGGAGCACATCTGGCAGGACCCGATGGAGCCGGGCCGCTCAGCCGCCCCGCCGCCGGCCGCGGCGGTGGCGCCGACGGCGGCACCCGAGGCGAGCGAGGGCGCGGAGAGCTGATGGAACTGGTCGTCCACCCGGACGCCGGGCTGCTGGCCAAGGCGGCGGCCGCCAGGCTGATCACCGCCATGGTCGACGCGCAGGCCAGGTCCGGCGAGGCGTCGCTGGTGCTGACCGGCGGCGGGATCGGGATCGCCCTGCTGCGGGCGGTGCGCTCGAGCCCCGCGCTGGACGCGGTCGCCTGGTCGAAGGTCGACATCTGGTGGGGCGACGAGCGGTTCGTCCCGCCCGACTCGCCAGACCGCAACGCCCGCCAGGCCCGCGAGGCGCTGCTCGACCACATCCCGGTCGACGAGAAGCGAGTGTTCGAGATGGGCCACCTGGCCCCGGCCGGCGGCGGGCCGGGCGCCGGCGGGTACACCGAGCCGGAGCGCGCCGCCGCGGACTACGCGGCGCTGCTGGCCTCCCGGGCGCCGGCCGGCGCTGCGGTGCCGGTGTTCGACGTGCTGCTGCTGGGGGTCGGCCCGGAGGGGCACGTCGCCTCGATCTTCCCGCACTCGCCGGCGGTCGCGGCCACCGAGCCGGTCGTCGGGGTGCGCGACTGCCCGAAGCCGCCGCCGACCCGGCTGTCGTTCACCTTCCCGACCATCCAGGCGGCCCGCGAGGTCTGGGTCGTCGCCGCGGGGGAGGAGAAGGCCGACGCCGTCGCCCGGGCCGTCGCCGGGGCCGAGCCCGTCGATCTCCCGGCCGCCGGGGCCCGCGGGCAGCAGCGCACCCTCTGGCTGGTCGACCGGGCCGCGGCCGCCCGCATCGGCTGACCCCGCCCAGGGCGACCGGGGCGCCGTCGCGCGGTGCCGACGGGCGCAGGACAGGCCGCTCAGCCGAGCCGACGGGCGGGACAGGCCGCTCAGCCGCGCCGACGGGCGGGACAGGCCGCTCAGCCGCGCCGACGGGCGGGACAGGCCGCTCAGCCGCGCCGGCGGGCGCGGACAGCCCGGTGG
>JADGHD010000708.1 GCA_019689615.1 Frankia sp.
GGCTCACCGCCAGGGGCCGCTCGGCCTGGCTGCCCGCGCCAGCTCCGGCGACGGGCGCATGGCCGACCGGCGGGGTGGCGACCGCGGCAGCCAGCCGGCCGGGGCCGGCGTGCGCGCGGGCGCCGGCACCCGCCGAGCCCGCACTGGACCGGTGGCCGGATGGGGCCGCAGGCGAGCCAGGCCCGGGCTGGCCCAGGCCGGCGCCGCCGCCAGCGGCCGGCCCGTCGGCGAGGAAGTCGGCGAGGTCGGCGCGCTCGGCGGCGACCAGGTCGCTCTCGACCACCGTGACGTGGTCGAAGATCTGGTCAGGCCGCGGGTCCGGCAGGGCGAGGCAGCGGCGGCGCAGGTCGGCGGCGAGGTCGTCGGCCCTGGCCCGGATGGCCGCGTCCGCGTCAGGCCCGAGCGCGCCCTGGCTGGTCAGGTGGGCCCGCACCCGGGCCAGCGGGTCGCGTTCGGCCCAGCGGGCCACCTCCGCCGCGTCCCGGTAGCGGGTCGGGTCGTCGGCGGTGGTGTGCGCGCCCATCCGGTAGGTGACGGCCTCGACGAGCGTCGGTCCCTCGCCGCCGCGGGCGCGGGCCAGCGCCCACCTGGTCACCGCCAACGTCGCGAGCACGTCGTTGCCGTCCACCCGCACGCCGGGGAAGCCGTAGCCGGCGGCCCGCTGGCAGATCGGGACGCGGCTCTGCCGGCTGGCCGGCTCCGAGATCGCGTACTGGTTGTTCTGGCAGAAGAAGACGACGGGCGCGCTGAACACCGCTGCCCAGCCGAGAGCCTCGTTGACGTCGCCCTGGCTGGACGCCCCGTCGCCGAAGTAGGTGATCGTCGCGCACCGGCCGCCGTCGCGGCTCACGCCCATCGCGTACCCGGTCGCGTGCAGGGTCTGCGAGCCGACGACGATCGCGTACAGCGCGAAGTTGTGCTCGGCCGGGTCCCAGCCGCCGTGCGACACCCCGCGGAACAGCGCCAGGATCGCCACCGGGTCGACCCCGCGGCAGTGGGCGACGGCGTGCTCCCGGTACGACGGGAAGACCATGTCCTCGGGCTCCAGCGCCCGGGCCGAGCCGACCTGCGCCGCCTCCTGGCCACGCAGCGGCGCCCACAGCCCCAGCTCGCCCTGCCGCTGCAGCGCCGTCGCCTCCTCGTCGAGCCGGCGGGCGACCACCATGTCCTCGTACAGGCCGAGGAGGTCCGCGGCGGTGACGTCAACGACGTGTTCCGCGATCGCGCTCTCACGTTCGGTTGCCGCCGCCACCCGTTGCCCGCTGGGCGTGAGCAGCTGTATCAGCTCCGTCACGACGGTGAACGATAGCGCGTTCTGGCCGGCGCGCTAGCCGAATGTTGATCGCCCGGTGGTGCCTGGTTGGGCTCGTGGCTGCCGGGCCTTGGCCGGCGACGCGCCGGCGGGGTGGCGGCGCCGGACACGTCCGGGGACGCTGCCCGCTGCCGGCCTGACCCGGTCGGTACGGTGACGCCGTGAGCGCTTCCTCGGAACCGACCTCGCCGTCCTCGCCCGCCCCCGCCGCTGCTTCGGCTGGCTCGCCGGCCACTGCGCCGCCGCCGGCCCGGCCGCTGGTGGATCCCAAGGTGCTGGGCCGGGTTGGCATCTGGAGCGGCCAGTTCGACTTCTCGCCGGCGAGCGTCGTCCGCGAGGCGGTCGCCGAGCTGGAGGAGCTGGGCTACTCGACCCTGTGGACCGGCGAGGTCAAGGGCCGCGAGGTGCTGGTGACCGCGGGGATGATGCTCGCCGCGACCTCGCGGATGACCATCGCCACCGGGATCGCCCAGATCCTGGCGCGCAACCCGCTGACGATGACGGCTGGCCAGCTCGCCCTGGCCGAGGCCTACCCCGGCCGGTTCCTGCTCGGGGTGGGGGTCTCCCACGCCGAGCTGATGAGGATCCGCGGTGTCACCTACCAGCGGCCGGTCGCCCAGATGGCGGCCTATCTCGACGAGATGGACCGGATGACGGCCGAGCAGTACCGGGCGGTGCAGCCGGCCAGCCCGCCGCTTCGGGTGCTCGCCGCGCTCGGGCCGAAGATGCTGGAGCTCGCCCGCGACCGGGCCGACGGCGCGCACACGTACTTCGTTCCGCCCGAGCACACGGCGGCGGCCCGCAAGGCGCTAGGCTCCGGCAAGCTGCTGATCCCCGAGCAGGCGTTCGTGCTCGACACCGACCCGACCAGGGCGCGCGAGCTGGCCCGCCGGCACACCGGCTCCTACCTGCGGCTGCCGAACTACACCAACAACCTGCGCCGGTACGGGTTCGACGACGCCGACTTCGCCGACGCCGGCTCGGACCGGCTGGTCGACATGATCGTGCCGCACGGCGGCCCCGAGGTGCTGGTCCGCAAGGTGGTCGAGCACCTCGACGCCGGCGCCGACCAGGTCGCCGTGCAGGTGCTCGACCACGACCGGCGCGGGCTGCCCCGCCGGCAGTGGCGCGAGCTCGCTCCCGCGCTGCTCTCGATCACCTGAGCCGCCGCCGCGCGGCTCCGCCCGTCACCCCTGCCGGGCGCGCACCGGCGGAGCGCGCCGGCGCCGTGTCCAGCCCTGCGCCGTGGTCTCGCCGTGTCCGCATACCGTGTGACCGGGCACGCCGGTGTGCTCGGGATGGGACGGGGTGGGG
>JADGHD010000709.1 GCA_019689615.1 Frankia sp.
CTGTCCGCCCCCACCCAGCCCGGCCGTCGGGCGCGCCCTGGCGTCGCCCGGGGGCGGCCGCGTCCACCGCCGCCCGGCGGGACGGGTCTCGCGCCGCCCGGCGGTGGCCAGGCAGCCCCCCGTCCGGCGTGGCCCGGGCGCGGCGGTACGCGCGCCCCAGCCGGCGCACCCGCCGCCGCCCGCGGGCTCGGCGGGCCGGGCAGCCCGCCGGCGGGACAGCCAGCGCTCCAGGCGGGGGCGAGGCGCCGGCCGGCAGTCAGCTCAGCATGCGGAGCGTGCTATTCCCCGCCCTTTTGCACATACGACCGCACGAACTCCTCCGCGTTCTCCTCGAGCACGTCGTCGATTTCGTCGAGCAGCGAGTCGACGTCCTCGGAGAGCTTCTCGTGGCGTTCCTTGAGGTCGGACCTGCCGCGCTCGTCGACCTCGACCTCGTCGGTCTCGCTGGTACGGCGGGTGCCGTGCGTCTGGCCACCGCCGGTGTCCTTGGTGGGCATGCCGTGCCTCCTGTCGTCGGGAGCGGCGCCGGGCCGTGCGCCGCTGCCTGCGATCACACTATCCCGGTCCGCCGACAGCTTCCGGTGGATCGAGCGAGCAGCTACTCCCCCACGACTCCATCACGAACACGGGCCCACGTCGCCCCGTCCGCCCTCAGCAGAACCCGGCCGCGGACCGCGCGAGCTGCGCGGACGCGGGCGGACAGGCCAGGTCGCCGCCACGGGCCGGCACCCGGCCCGGGCTGGAGGGGAGGGCGGGGGCGGCGCGCGCCCACCCGGGCAGGCGGGCCGGGCGGGCCGCCCGCCGGGCGGCGAAGCGGGTCAGTTGCCGGAGAGGGCGTCCACCAGCGCGGCGGCGGTCTCGCAGCGGTCGAGGAGGGCGCCCACGTGGGCCCTGGTGCCGCGCAGCGGCTCGAGGGTGGGCACCCGCTGCAGCGAGTCCCGGCCGATGTCGAAGATCACCGAGTCCCAGGACGCGGCGGCGACCTGCTGCGGGTACTGGGCGAGGCAGCGGCCGCGGAAGTAGGCCCTGGTGTCCTCGGGCGGCTCGGTCATCGCCCGGGTGACCTCCTCCTCGTCGACCAGCCGGTCCATCCGGCCGCTGGCGACCAGCCGGTTGTACAGGCCCTTGTCCAGCCGGACGTCGTGGTACTGCAGGTCGACCAGCTGCAGCCGGGGGTGGTTCCATGGCAGGTTGTCCCGCGAGCGGTAGCCCTCGGCGATCGACAGCTTGGCCACCCAGTCGAGCTCGCGGGCGCAGCTCATCGGGTCCACCTCGAGCCGGGTGAGCACCGACTCCCAGCGGGCGAGCACGTCGGTGGTCTGCGGGTCGGCGTCGGTGCCGAAGCGGTCCTCGACGTACTTGCGGGCCTGCTCGTAGTACTCCATCTGCAGCTGGACGGCGGTCATCCGGCGGCCGTCGCGCAGGGTCAGCAGGTGGCGCAGGGTCGGGTCGTGCGAGACCGCGCGCAGCGCGGCGACCGGCCCCTCCACCGACAGGTCGGTGGTCAGCCAGCCGTCCTCGATCATCGCCAGGACCAGCGAGGTCGTGCCCACCTTGAGGTAGGTGGCGATCTCGCTCATGTTCGCGTCGCCGATGATGACGTGCAGCCGCCGGTACTTCTCCGGGTCGGCGTGCGGCTCGTCCCGGGTGTTGATGATCGGCCGCTTGAGCGTGGTCTCCAGGCCGACCTCGACCTCGAAGAAGTCGGCCCGCTGGCTGAGCTGGTAGCCGGCGGTGCGGCCGTCGACGCCGAGGCCGACCCGGCCGGCGCCGCAGATGACCTGGCGGGTGACGAAGAACGGGGTCAGGCAGCGCACGATGTCGCCGAACGGGGTCGCCCGGGACATCAGGTAGTTCTCGTGGCAGCCGTAGGAGACGCCCTTGTTGTCGGTGTTGTTCTTGTAGAGGTGGACGGGCATCGTCCCGGGGACCGCCAGCGCGCGCCGCGCCGCCTCGGCCATCACCCGCTCGCCCGACTTGTCCCAGATGACGACGTCACGCGGGTTCGTCACCTCGGGAGTGGAGTACTCCGGGTGGGCGTGGTCCACGTAGAGGCGGGCGCCGTTGGTCAGGATGACGTTCGCCAGCCCCAGATCGTCCTCGTTGGCGGGCGCGGACGGGTCGACGACCGGCTCCCGGGGCAGCTCGAAGCCCCGGGCGTCGCGCAGCGGTGACTCCTCCTCGAAGTCCCAGCGCGCCCGGCTGCCGCCGCTGGCCGACCGGTTGGCGTAGGAGTTCACCACCAGCGACGAGGCCAGCATCTGGTTGGTGTTGGGCTGACCGGGGACCGAGACCCCGTACTCGGTCTCGGCACCCATGATCCGGCGAACGCTCACCCTGTCAGCGTAGAGCCTTGGGGCCGATCTGCTGGTCGGGACAGAACACGTGGTTGCGGCAAAGCGAGCGAGAACGGCTCCCCCGATCCCGGCGTCGGCCCTGCCTTCCCCACCCTCGGGTGACACCGGTCCCGGTTCGCTCTGGCCGAACGGCCCGCCCCCGGCAGGCCCGGCGCCGGCCCCGGCCGAACGGCGTGGTGCGCTCCCGCCGGCCGTCCGGCGCCCGGACGGCGACGAGCGCCGCCCCCCCCCCGGCGGCCGGCGCGCGCCCGCGGCCGGCGG
>JADGHD010000710.1 GCA_019689615.1 Frankia sp.
CGCCCCCCCCCCCCCCGCGGGGGGGCCCCGGGCGCCCCGCCCCCCCCGGCGGGGGCCCCGGCGCTCGGCCTGTCCGGCATCCCGCCGCGTTCCGGGCCTGCCCACCGCGCGGGGCCCGGTGGTCGGCACGATGCCCGGTGGCATCTCGATGGCCCCTGCCCACCCGCGCGTGGGGGGCGGCGGCTGTCCGGGCGGGGCCACGCGACGGCGGCCGGCCGGGCGTGGGAAGGTCATGTCGGGAGGTGGCGCGGCCATGGAGCTGGCGGAGGCGATGCGCACGTCCGGCGCGGTCCGGGCGTACACCGGCACGCCGGTCCCGGACGAGGTACTGGCCAGGGTCCTGGACAACGCCCGGTTCGCGCCGAGCGGCGGCAACACCCAGCCCTGGACCGTGCTCGTCGTGCGCGACCAGGCGCTGCGCACCCAGCTTCGTGACCTGGTCCAGCAGGGCTGGCGGGAGTACGCGGCGCAGGTCAGGGCCGGCGTGCGCCCGTTCGCCCCGAGCGAGGACGGCCGCTGGCACGGCCCCGTCGTCGACCTGGCGGCCGCGGCCGAGACCCCGGCGCCGAACCCGTTCGTCGACACCATCGACCAGGCACCCGTGCTGCTGGTCCTGGTCGCCCGGCTGACCGCGCTCGCGGTGATGGACGTCGACGCCGGCCGGCAGAGCATCGTCGGCGGCGCGTCGATCTACCCGTTCGCGCAGAACGTGCTGCTCGCCGCGCGGGCCGAGGGCCTGGGCGCGGTGCTGACCACGTTCCTGGCGCGCCGGGCGGCGCGGGCCGAGGAGCTGCTGCGGGTGCCGCCCGGCCACGCGATCGCCGCGGTCATCGTGCTCGGCTACCCCGCGAAGCGGGCGACCCGGCTGCGGCGCGAGCCGGTCAGCGCGTTCACCCGGTTCGACACCTTCGACGGCCCGGCGTTCGAGGTGCCGCCGGCCGGCTGAGCAACCGCCATCCCGGCCCGGCCGGGCCGACCTGACGGGCGTGCGCCCGCGCGGCTGGCCTGCCATACCCGGAAACCGGGCCTGATCCACACCAGGAAACCGGCCGCTATGGCACGCAACCAGCGTGACATGTTAGATAGATCTAGGTTGTATGCTATATACAGTATTCGTTTTTGATGAGGAGTACCCATGCGCGTCTTGCGTCTGGTGACGGTGGTTGCCGCCTCAGCCGCACTCGCGACCGGTCTGGCCGCCTGTGGGGATGACGACGACAGCGGCGGCACAACGTCCGCCGCGCCCACTGTCACCGGGGAGGTCAAGCCCGGCCCGATCACCGGCTGGAGCGACGGCGGGTTCGCGCCCGACCTGAGCTCGCTCGAGTGCTCGACGAAGGCCGCCAACCCGACCCGCGGCATCACCGACACGGAGATCAAGGTCGGCGGTCTGGCCTACCTGACCAGCCCGAGCGGCAGCACGATGTCCGGCGTTGACCTCGGCGCCAAGGCCCGGTTCGAGCGGGCCAACGAGGAGGGCGGCATCAACGGCCGCAAGATCGACTTCGTCGGTGTGCTCGACGACGGCAACGACGCGGCCCGCAACCTCGACCAGGCCAGGGTGCTGGCCGACCAGGAAGAGGTCTTCGCGGTCGTCCCGCTGCTCACCAGCCACGCGTCCTACGTCGATGTGCTCTGCAACGAGGTCGTGCCGTTCTTCGGCTGGGGTATCAACCCCGGCTTCTGCGGCAACACGATCGGCTTCGGCATCACCGGCTGCCTGGTGGCCGAGGGCCGGCGCCCGGCGGCCGCGACGACCTACGGCATCGCGCTGCAGTCGCTCAACGGCGGCAGCGCCGAGGGCCTGAAGGTCGCCATCCTCGGCTCGGACAGCCAGTCCGCGGTCAACGGCGTGGCCGACATGGTCACCCAGGTCGAGACGGTCGGGGCGGATGTCGTCTACGCCGAGACCCCGATCCCGGCCGCTGGCCTGACCGACGCCACCGCGCTGGTCAACGACCTGATGACGGCCGCGGACGGGGCGCCGCCGGACATCCTGCTGCACGTCCTCGACTTCACCACCACCAACAAGGTGATCGAGGCGATGGCGGCCGCCGGCTACGAGGGCAAGCACCTGACCGCCGTCGGCTACGACCCGCGCCTGGCCGCCGCCGGCATGGCGAGCATGCAGGGCGTGAACAGCATCCTGCAGTGGGCGCCGGCCGAGTCCGACGCGCAGGCCGTCCAGCAGCTCCGGGCCGACCTGGCGAAGTACACGCCGGACGCGGTGCTCAGCCTGCCGACCATGGCCGGCTACTGGGCCGCCGACTTCTTCGTCAGGGCCGCCACCGCGGTTGGCCCCGACCTGACCGTCGACGCCCTGCTCGAGCTGCTCAACGGTGGCTACACGCACTCCGTCGAGGGCGCGCTGGCCGAGACCCGCTGGCCGCTGAACCACGTCATCAACAACCCGTGCATGTCGGTCGTCCAGCTCGACGGCAACGCCTACAAGATCGCTGCCGATCTCGCCTGCGGCAGCCTGGTCAAGCTGAACTCCTGACGCCGGCTACGCCCGGGCACCGCGCCGGGCGAGCCGTGGGCCAGTCGGCCCACCCGTGACCGGGGTGGGCCTGTATATTATAAACAAATCCGAGCCCCCCAGAAACGACGAAATAA
>JADGHD010000711.1 GCA_019689615.1 Frankia sp.
GCGTGGGGGGGGGGGGGTTTTTTATAAGAGCCCGGGGGCGCCGCGGGGGGGGGGGGGGGGCCCCGGGGGCCCCCCCCCCCGGTGAGTCGGAATCGCCGACGTCAGACGCCGGCGCCCCACAGCCGCTTGTACTCGGCCGATGCCTTCGGGTTCTGGCCGCCGTTCATGATCGTGGAGCACACGTTGCCGGGCAGCGAGTCGTGGTAGTAGCTCTCGTAGCCCATGACGTCGGCGTTCGCCACGAACGTCTGCCACATCATCCGGATGTAGAGCGGGTTGTCACCGCCGCCGTTGCCGCTGCAGGAGGCCACGCCCCACTCGCCGACGCCGACCTTCTTGCCGTGCTCCCGGGCGAACTTCATCGCGTAGCACAGGCCGTTCGGGTCCTCGCACTGCCGCCGGAAGGTGGCCTCGTCCCGCGAGGGCGGGTAGTGGTCGTACGGGTCGATGCCGATGTAGTCGACGTACTCGTCACCGGGGTAGGCCGGCCACGGGGTGCCACCGTTCGGGACCGGGGAGTTGTGGGCGTTGAACGTCCAGTCGATCTTCACCTGCGGGTCGGTCGACCGGATCGCGGTGGCCACCCGGCGGAAGCACTCCTTGAAGTTGGTCGGGTCTGGATCGGTGTGCCAGTACATGAACGTGCCGTTGAACTCCCAGCCGATCCGCACGATCGAGTCGGCGCGGCCCTTGCTGACCAGGAAGCTGCCGAACTTCTTCCAGTGCTGGTCGTAGGCGCCCCGGGCGCACTCGGCGGTGTTGCCCTGGCCCTTCGGGTACATCGGCTGGCTGATGATCAGCTTGCCCTTGAAGCTGGCGAAGTCGTTGACCGGCCAGTTCGGCTCGACCAGCGGCCCCCAGCCGGCGTCGCGCTGGGTGAAGACGAGGGCGACGTCGATCGGCCGGCCGCGCCACTGCCCGAACGCCAGGTACGGGCCCAGCTCGTTCGACGGGTGGACGCCGGACATCCACGGCAGGCCGGACAGCGTGCCGCGGCTGTCGATCGGGCTGCCCCCGCCGCCGGCGGGCGGGGGTGAGGTGGTCGGCTGGGTGGTGGCCGGCGGCGTCGACGGCGTGGAGGTCGGTGGCGCGATCGTCGGCGATGTCGTCGGGGTGCCCACCGTCAGCTCGCCGCGGGCGACCCGGGAGCCCTGGGTGGCGGTCACGTGGACGGTGTCGTTGAAGCCGGGCGGCACCTGGAAGCCGAGCAGGAACCGGCCGTCACCACCGGGCCGGATCCTGGCCGAGCCGCCGAGCTCGGTGGTCAGCGCCTCGACCGTGATGTCCTGGTTCGGCGCGAACCCACGCCCGCCGACCAGCACGATGTCGGTGTCGAACAGGACGATGGTCAGCGTGGGCGTCCCGGTTGAGGCCGCCGGGGATGCCGTCGCCGTGGCGGGCACCAGCAGCGCGAGCGCGCCAGCCAGTGCCATGGCGACCAGCCCGACGAAGATCCGGGCTCGTCGGCGCAGTGGCCGAGGCCGGCCACCGGCGACCGGGCGGCCGACTGGAGGGGCGAGCCGGCCGTCTGCTGTCGAGGCCATGCGGTGAGCACCGCCTTTCGGTCGTCGCGGGCGTGCGGTGATGACGAGCTCGCCGGCGGCCGCGAGCGCCGGCGCGTCCTCGTGCCCCGGGGCGAGCCGGCCGGGGGCCGTGGGCCCGCCGGTGACGATCCCGAGCGCCGTCCCCTCCGGACCGGCCGTAGCCGTCCAGCGGCGCCCCGTCCCCACACCGGCGGTCTCCGATGACCGGTCCGCCACGGAATGCGGCACTTCTTGATCACAAGCATGGTAAACGGGGCGCCGAATCCGCCCAACGGCGACCACCCGGCCACTGTCCGGGCTATCCGTTTGTCAGCCGGCCAATAGGCAGATGAGTAGGCCCGCTCGGCAAACTCTCCGCAAAGTAAGCCAACATCCCCGCAATCATCCGACAATGCATCGATAACGATGCGGATGATTCCGCGGGACGTCGGCCGGGCGTTCAGCGCACGATGAGGGTCTCGTCCGCGGGGTGCTCGAGCAGCAGGTCGGGCCCGGGATCGGTGAGCGGCAGCAGCCGCACCCCCCACGGCAGCAGCGCGCCGTCCAGCCGGATCTCCATCGTCCTGGTCGCCGGGACCGAGCACGGCGCGAGCCGGGCGAGCTCCTGCCCGGCGGCGACCACCGGCGGCGGCGCGGTGCCCGGGCGGGCCACCAGCACGAGCTCCGGGACCTCGCCATCGCTGCGGACCCGGACCCGCAGCGTGCGCCGCCGCCAGCCAGCCCGGCCCACCGTGTAGGCGACCCAGGGGTCACCGCGGCGCACGGTCGTCGGCTCGTCCGGGTAGGCGAGGTCGGCGGTGTCGCTGTCGTCGTCCGGCTCCTCCTCGTCGCCGGCCTCCTCGTCCTGCGCACCGGGGATGCCGCCGGTCTGGGCCGGGTCGGCCCGCAGCGGGCCGATCGGTTCCGCGGCCGGCCCGGCGAGCCCGTCGGCGCCCGCCGGGCCGCCGACGGCCGGCTGCGGCCCGGTCGGCGCCGGCAGCGGCCCGGTTCCGACCCCTGGCGCACCGGCCGGGCCGGGCAGGCCGGGCCCAGCCGGCGGGACCGGTACGGCCGGCGGAAGCGGTCTGTTAT
>JADGHD010000712.1 GCA_019689615.1 Frankia sp.
CTTCGTCGGCAGCGTCAGTTGTGTATAAGAGACCGGCCTGGATACGGCGGCCGGCCGTGAGCGGCGGGGTGCGCGGCCTGAGGGCCGCCGGGTGGCGGGGTGGCCATCGTCAGCCGGCGGCCCGCTCGCGCCCGCCGGCCGTGGCGGGAGCGCCGAGCGGGGGGAGCCCGAGGTGATCGCGTAGCGTCGTGCCCTCGTACTCGGTCCGGTAGACGCCGCGTTCCTGCAGCAGCGGCACGACGGTGTCCACGAACCGGTCCAGGCCGCCCGGGACGAGGTGCGGGACCAGGATGAAGCCGTCCGCCGCGTCCGCCTGGACGAGGTCGTTGATCGCCGCGGCGACGGTCGCCGGCGAGCCGACGAACGTCTGCCGGCTGGTCACCTCGATGACGAGCTCGCGGGTCGTGAGGTTCTTCGCCTCCGCAAGAGCCCGCCACTGGTTCGCGGTGGCGACGGGGTCACGGAACATCCGCACGCTCGCCCGGCCGCGCGCGACGGTGTGCTCGCCGACGACCGGGTCGACCGTGGGCAGCGGGCCATCCGGGTCGTGGCCGGACAGGTCGCGGTTCCACACATGTTTCAGGAACCTGATCGCGGTCTGGCCGCTGACCTGCGCCAGCCGGACCTCACGGGCAAGCTCCGCCGCCTCGGCGTCGGTGTCGCCGAGCACGAACGTCGCCGCCGGGAACACCAGCAGCGACTGCGGGGACCGGCCGTAGCGGCCAAGGCGCCGCTTCACGTCGGCGTAGAACGCCTGCCCGGCCTCCAGCGTGGAATGGCTGGTGAAAATCGCGTCGGCGCTGGATGCGGCGAACTCCCGGCCCTCGTCGGAGTCACCGGCCTGGAAGATGACCGGGCGGCCCTGCGGGCTGCGCGGCACGTTGAAGTGCCCGCTGATGTCGAAGTACTGGTCGCGGTGGCGGAACGCCCCCGGCAGCGGGTGGCGCAGGAACCGGCCGCTGTCCCGGTCGGCGAGGATCTCGTCGCCCGTCCAGGAGTCGAACAGCTCGAGCGCCGCGGCGAGGAAGGCCTTCGCCCGGGCGTAGCGCTCCTCCTGCGGCAGGTAGCCGCCCCGGCGGAAGTTCTCCCCGGTGAACGCGTCCCACGAGGTGACGACGTTCCACGCCGTGCGTCCCCCGGAGAGGTGGTCCAGGCTGGCGAACTGGCGCGCCACCTCGTACGGCTCGTTGAAGGTCGAGTTGATCGTGCCGGTCAGCCCGATGTGCTCGGTGACGGCGGCGAGCGCCGCGAGCACCGTGAACGTGTCCGGCCGGCCGACCACGTCCAGGTCGTAGATGAGCCCGTTCTGCTCGCGCAGCCGCAGCCCTTCGGCGAGGAAGAAGAAGTCGAACAAGCCGCGCTCCGCGGTCTGGGTGAAATGGCGGAACGAGCTGAACTCGATCTGGCTGCCCGCCGCCGGGTCGCTCCACACGGTGGTGTTGTTGACCCCGGGGAAGTGGGCCGCCAGGTGGACCTGCTTGGTCGGCTTGCTCATCTCGCCGATCCCCTCTCGAACGGCCGACCTCTTCGTCTTCGGCCGGCGTGGGTGAGAAAGCGCCCGCAGGCCGCGTGCGCGTCACCTGACCGCCACTGCGTCCGCGGGCCCACGTGCGTCCCCGATCCGAGCGGGCCGGCCCTCAGGACACCGCCGCGGCGCCCGGCCGCGCCGCCGTCGCGGGAGCGCCGCCGCCAGCGCCCCTGGCCGGGGGCGTCGGCGCGAGCAGGGCGCTGGCCGCCTCGGCGACCGCCGCCACCAGCCCGTCCGGCGCGCCCCGCCGGCCCAGCACGTGCAGCGGCTCGGGCTCTACCGCCGGCAGGTCGTCCCGGCGGACGAGGCCCTCCGGCGCCGTGCCGAGGTGGGCGAGCAACGCGACCCCGAGCCCGGCGCGGGCGGCGTGCAGCACACCGGCGAGATGGCCGGCCTCGCAGACCACGGACGCCGGGATCTGGTGCTCACCGAGCACCTGCAGGGCGCGGCGGCGGATCGTGCACGGCTCGTCGATGACCACCAGCGGGAGCGCGCCCCGGCGGCCCGGCGCCGGCTGCCAGCCCGGCGCGGCGTACCAGGCGAGCGGGAGCGCGCCGGCCGGACGCGCGTCCGGACCGCTGCCCTCACCGAGGAACAGCGACGCGTCCAGCGCTCCCTCGTCGATCCGCTCGTTGAGCACCCGGCCCCGGTCGATCCGGAACCGGACGGCGGCGTCCGGGAAGGCCGCCCGCAGCCGCGCGGTGATCGCCGGGAGCAGCAGGTCGGCGGCGTGCTCGGTCGAGCCGATCACCAGCGTCCGCCGGGGCGCCTCGACCAGCCGCAGCCGCTCCAGCGCGTCGTCGTGGGCGGCGAGGATCTTGCGGGCCTCGGCGAGCAGCAGCCTGCCGTCGGCGGTGAAGCGGACGGCGTTGCCGTGCCGCTCGACCAACGGCCGGCCCAGCACCTGTTCCAGGCGCCGCACGTGCTGGCTCACCGCCGACTGGGACAGGTGCAGGCTGTCGGCGGCCCGCCGGAACCCCCCGCAGTCGGCGATGGACGTGAGGCTGCGCAGTGCCACTATGTCCAGTACGCCCACCATGTCGGTAGGGTAACTGGGATTTACGTGGCGAACAGCCGAACCGCGACC
>JADGHD010000713.1 GCA_019689615.1 Frankia sp.
GCCGCCCTCCCCAGCGCGGACACCACCCCCGACGAGAGCGACAACGGGGCAGGCGACGAGCCACAGCAACGCGCCACGAGCTCCGGCTGGCGCCGCCGCCGCTCCAGCCGCGCGTCCCGCACCAACTGACGACGGCTTGCCCGGGGCCGGGCTTCGGCGGCGGCTGAGTAGATGTCTCCGGTCCCAGGTGGGGCTGGCAGCTGCCACCGGCTCGCCGAGTCCTCCCCACGTGCGTGGGAACCCCCGGAACCCCCGACGGCGAGAGCAATGTGCGTTGGCATGAGTTTGACGTTGTATTAATTTGGGATTATACTGACCGAGATGATCGTCGACTGGACCGACGAGTTCGACCGCTGGCTGACCCGCGCGGAAGAAGAGGGGGGCCATCTCCTCGCCGTCACTGTCGCGCTCCTGCAGGCACTCGCCGACCTCCCGGCAAGACCCACCGAGGAGTCCGCGACCTTCAAGCGGGTACGACAGGCTCGCCGACACGAGCTGTGGCGCGTGGCCCACCCGTTCGATCCGGACGTCGCCGTCCGGATCATCTGCTGGTTCCCCGCCGACGACCACGTCGTACTCGCATTGATCGGGTTCGACAAGAAGACGATCGGCGACGTGTTCTACGCCAGCGCCGCGGCACGCGGCGAAGCACTCGTCGACGCCTGGCTACGACAGAATGGGGGCGCCCGATGACCGAGGACGACGTCACGTTCATCCACGGCAACGACCGCATCCGTCGGCTCGCCCAGCGGCCCGATATCGCCGACGAGGTCGCCCAGGTCCGTGCCGACATGGCCGAAGCCGACCGCACTTACGCTATGGGCCTCGCCGCACTCCGTCAGGCCGCCAAGCTCACCCAGGTCGAGCTCGCCCGCCGTATGGGCGTCACCCAGGCAGCCATCAGCCGCATGGAGCAGCCCCACGATCTGCTCCTGTCCACCCTCAACGCCTACCTGGCGGCCATCGGCAGTTCCGCGCACATGATCGTCCGCTTCGCCGACGGCCACGAAACCATTCTCGACCTCGCCAAATTTACATAACCGCCAAAGCGTGCGAGGACTCGGGCGGGCGGCCGGATCCCGAGGTGGAGCCGAAGGCGCGGCGGCGGGCGTTCTCGCCGGGGTACAGGCTTCGGATTCTCGCGGAGTACGAGGCGGAAGCCCCCCGTTGCCGGGTCGACCGACCGCAGCCGTCCGCCCGTGACGACGCAGAGCACGCCCGTCAGCCACTGGGTTCCCAGCGCCTGTGGCTGCCCGAGTCGGTGCAGTAGTCGGTCGAGGGTCGGCGCGAACAGTGCCCGTGCCAGCTCGTGACCGCCTACCAGGGCCGCTTCGGCCAGCACGGCGTGAGCGTCTCGGTGGACGGCCGCGACGGCCAGGCCGCGCCTCGGCGATCCGGCGCAGCGCCTCGGCGCAGCCGGCACAGGCGCTTCAGGTCGGCATGGAAGGCGTACCCGTGGTGTGAGCCCCGGGCCCGGCGAAGGAGCCGGGCGAAAGTGCGTGCCGGCCGGGCATTTGTGGCACGGATGCCCGGCCGGCACGTCTCCACCGGGCCGTCGCCGGACCTTTGGGGTCAGGCTCCCGGAAGCCGGTCCAGGAAGCCGCTCACCGAGCTGATTCGTCCGTCCTCGGCAAGGGTGATCACATCAAAGCCGGCCGCCGGAGCCGAGCCATCGGCCTTCGAAACCAGTTCCCAGGAGAAGCGAGCAATGTTGTGGTGGCCGTCAGGGGAGCCTGCGAGCCTGAACTCGAAACCGGGGAACTGCTCGTGCACTCCGCTGATCGCGGCGGCGATGCCGTCGTGCCCGCTGACGTCGGCCAGCGGGTCGGTGTAGGTGCCTTCTTCTGTGAACGCGGCGGCGACCGCGTCCTTCAAGTCCTCGGGAGTGGCGGCGTTCCAGGCGGCGAAGTACCGCTGGACAGCGTCGTCGTACGAAGCCAACTCAGTACCCTTTCAAAATCGTGTTGGATGCTGTGCGGAGTCACACCCGACTGCGACGCAGGGCGACGAACTGCAGCACGGCGAAACCGCCGACCGTCGCAGCCTGCAGCGGAACCCAGACCTGCCCAGCGATGCTGGGATCGTCGAACCAGAACAACAACGCGACGATGCTGAGTACCGTCCAGGCGAGATTGGCCTCGATCACCGCGTTGACGGCCAGTACCGGTGGCCGCGGCCGGCTGGCGAGCCAACCGACAGCCAGGCCGTAGAGGAGCAGGAAAGCGCCCAGAGCGAGCAGCAGATCGCCGCTGACGTCGAACAGCCTTCCCAACGGCCCCGACGCCACCAGATAGGCGATTCCGTTCACCGTGGTGACGACGGCGTCGAGGGCGAGGAAACGCTGTAGCCAGGTGGCCCCGTCCGTCCTGATTTCGGCCCCGGCACGGACCGAGAGTTGACTCGTGGTCCTTGACATCAGCCTCCTCAAGGTGATCCGTGCGTGGCACAGGCCGCAGGGTGCTGTGCCACGCACAGCGTGTGCCACAGTCGCCGGATTGGTCGATTACCGCCCAGGTAATCGAGGCTCGGTCCGGTCGGCCATGTGATCGAGGTGGTCGCCGACCGCGGCCAGGTCGTGGTTACATGCGGCCGGCGGCAGATCGCCCGACATG
>JADGHD010000714.1 GCA_019689615.1 Frankia sp.
CCCACCCCAGGAGCCACCTCTTGCCCACCATCCGGTCCTTCCACCGGCGCCGCCTGTTGCAGGTCGCCGGGCTTGGCCTCGCCACCGTCACCGCGCTCGCCGCGTGCGGCGACGACTCGACCGACAGCTCCTCGTCCGGCGGCTCGGGCTCCGCCGGCGAGACCACCAGCCTCAGCGTCCAGCTGTCCTGGATCAAGGACACCGAGTTCGCCCCGCTCTACATCGCCGACGACCGCGGCTACTACGCCGAGGAGGGGGTGAGCGTCGACCTGATCGCCGGCGGCCCGGACATCGGCGCGGTCGAGGGCATCGTCGCCAGCGGATCCGCCGACATCGGCATCGCCACCGACGTCACCTCCGTCGTGGCAGCCGCGGCCGACGGCAACCCGGTGGTCCTGCTCGGCGCGCTCTACCAGAGCAACCTGCACGCGTTCATGTCCTCGCCGGACAACCCGATCACCTCGATCCAGGACCTGGTCGGCAAGCGGCTCGGCGGCGTGCAGGGCGTGCAGCCCAAGTTCGACGCGATGTTCCGGCTCAACGGCCTGGAGCCGGACTACACGTTCGTCCCGGTCGGCTACACCGCCGACCCGGTCATCAACGGCGACGTCGACGCCCAGTCGGTCTTCGTCACCGACGAGGCCCTTGGCTACGAGCGGGCGACCGGCAAGAAGCCCGCCCTGCTCAGCTGGCAGGACCTCGGCCTGCCCGCGTACACGCTGGTCATCTTCACCACCCAGGACGTCCTCAACGAGAAGCGGGACGCGGTCAAGGGCTTCCTCGAGGCCACCCGCCGCGGCTTCGACGACGACGCCGCCGACCCGACGGTCGGCGCGAAGCTCGCCGCGGAGAAGTACGGCGCCGACGCCGGCCTGACCGTCGAGGAGGAGGTGGCCAAGAACGAGGCCTACCTCGCGCTCGCCTCCAGCCCGACCACCGAGGAGCACGGCTGGCTCTACGTCGACGCCGACTACCTGGCCGGCCCGATCTACGAGGGCATGGAGGCCTCGGGGATGAAGACCGCCCCGATCGAGGACGTTCTCGACCTGTCCCTGCTGGACGAGCTGAACGCCGATGGTGGCGGCGCCTGATCTGACGGGCCGGCACGCCGCGATCCGCGGTGTGCCGGTCCGGCTCGCCGGAGTCAGCAAGCGCTTCACGGTGCGCCGCGGCCGCACGGTCGACGCCGTCACCGGCCTGTCCCTGGACATCGCGGCCGGCGAGTTCGTCGCCGTGATCGGCCCGTCCGGCTGCGGGAAGTCCACCGTGCTGCGGATGATCGCCTCGCTGGAGGCGCCGACCGATGGCGAGGTCACCGTCGACGGCGCCCCGCCGCGCGACCTCGCCGCCGCCCACCGGCTCGGGGTCGCGTTCCAGGACAACGCCCTGCTGCCGTGGCTGACCGTGCGGGCCAACGTCGCCCTGCCGTTCCAGCTGGCCGGCCGCCCGGTGGACCACGCGCGGATCAACCACCTGCTGGAGCTGGTCGGGCTGACCGGCTTCGCCGACGCCCGGCCGCGCCAGCTGTCCGGCGGGATGCGCCAGCGGGTGTCGATCGCCCGCGCGCTGGTCCTGTCCCCGGACGTGCTGCTGCTCGACGAGCCGTTCGGCGCGCTCGACGCGGTCACCCGGCGGCGGCTGAACATGGAGCTCCAGCAGATCTGGCTGGCCGACCCGGTGACCACCGTGCTGGTCACCCACGACGTCGACGAGGCGCTGCTGCTGGCCGACCGGGTCGTGGTGATGTCGCCACGGCCCGGCCGGGTCAGCGCCGTGCGCGACGTCCCGTTCCCCCGCCCGCGCACCGCCGAGGTCACCCGGGTGCCGGAGTTCCACGCGCTGGTGGACGAGCTGACCGGCGAGCTGGACCGGCTGAGCCGGGCCGGCGCGGCCGCGGGCGGGTCCGACGCGGCGGGGAGCGCGGCATGACCGAGCAGTCGGCGGCGCGCCGGTTCGCGCTCGGGGTGCTCGGCGTCGTCATCGTGGTCGGCGTCTGGCAGGCCGTCGCCATGGCCAAGCTGCTCGGCAGCTCGGTGTCCGCGCCGACCGAGGTGCTCGACGTGCTCACCACGCCGCGCCAGCTCGACCTGCTCACCTCGGCCGCGTCCGAGACGGCGGGCGAGGCGCTGCTGGGCTTCGGCTGGTCGCTCGCCGCCGCGGTGGTGGCCGGCGTCCTGGTGCACGTCGTGCCGCCGCTGCGGCGCGGGGTCGACCAGCTCGCCACGATCGAGAGCGCGATCCCGTTCGTGGCGCTCGCCCCGATCCTGCTGGCCACCGTGGGCCGGGATGCGGTGCCCGCCGGCATGGCGGCGACGACCGCGTTCTTCCCGCTCTACATCGCGGTCGTCTCGGGGCTGGCCGCGGTGCCGTCCGCGGTCGGCGACGTGTTCTCGGTCTTCGGCGCCTCCCGCCGCCAGCGGATGCTGCGGGCCGCCATCCCGGCAGGCATCCCGGTGGTCGCCTCCGGCCTTAAGGTCGGCATGCCGCTGGCCATCGTCGGTGCCGTGGTCGGGGAGTGGTTCGGCGGCAGCAACGGCGTCGGGCCGATGATGCTCGTCGCCATGCGCAACTACCGGATGGAGCTGATGTGGGCGACGGTAGTGGTGACG
>JADGHD010000715.1 GCA_019689615.1 Frankia sp.
CGCGCCTTTTGTTTATACCCCCCCGGGCGGGGCCGGCGGCGCCGGCACCGCCGCGGCCGGCCCGGACCGGCCCGAGCTCGCCATGGCCGGTGCCATGGCTGGCGAGGTAGGGGCGGTCGCGGGCGGCCCGCCGGCCGGGGCCGCGCTCGGCCCGGTCCGTGGCCGCCGGTGGACGGGCCACGCCGGCCGGCTGGTCCGCGCCGCCGCGTGGCCGGCGCCGGCGGTGGCGGTCGGCCGGCTCGCCGTCGCGGGGGACGGCGGGGGCGCCGAGGCTGTCGGGCAGCGCGGCGGCGTCCTCGATGAACAGGTCGTAGAGCGTGTGCCCGGCGAGCACGTGCTGCCACAGCGGCACCGGCCGGTGCTCGCTGACGATCACCCGGGTCCGCCCGCGCACCGTGACCAGCCACTGGGCGAACTCCTCGGCGTTGCTCACCGTGGCCGACAGCGACACCACCTGGACGTGCGGCGGCAGGTGGATGATCACTTCCTCCCAGACCGCGCCGCGCTGGCGGTCGGCAAGGTAGTGCACCTCGTCCATGACGACGTAGGCCAGGTCGGCGAGCCGGCCGCTGCCCTCCGGGGTGGCGTAGAGCATGTTCCGCAGT
The DNA here is from genome assembly GCA_019689615.1 of Frankia sp. GTDB lineage: Bacteria > Actinomycetota > Actinomycetes > Frankiales > Frankiaceae > Pseudofrankia. The sequence goes on from JADGHD010000715.1 coordinate 606, forward strand.
ACCTCGGTGGTCATCACGACCACGGGCGCGTCGCCGTTGCGGGAGGTGTCGCCGGTGAGCAGGCCGACGGAGGCGGCGCCGTGCTCGGCGACCAGGTCGGCGTACTTCTGGTTGGACAGGGCCTTGATCGGCGTGGTGTAGAAGCAGCGCCGGCCGGCGCGCAGGGCGAGGAACGCGGCGAACTCGCCGACGACGGTCTTGCCGGCGCCGGTCGGCGCGGCCACCAGCACCCCCTCGCCGTCGGCGAGCGCCCGGCAGGCCTCGACCTGGAACGGGTCGAGGGGGAACGAGTAGCGGACGGCGAACTCGGCGAGCGCCGCGGCCGGGTCGTCGACCGGTGTCCCCACCGGCCCGCTGTCCTGCGCCTCCTCGGGCACCGCCGCGCCGGCCAGGGTGGTGTCGGCGCGCTCGTCGGCTTCGCCGGTGCCGGCCATGTCGGCGGTGTAGGCGAACTGGTCGGGGTCGGACAGCTCGTCGCCGGCCGGTCCGGTGAGGTCGGGGGGGTCCGGCTCGCCGCCGGTGTCCATCCCGTCTGTTGGGCCGAGGCCGCCGCGGTCGGCGACGCCCGGAGCGGTCCCGCCCGGTTCGTGCGGCCTGGAGCTCACACGGACCAGGTTACGGGACCGCGACCGGTCGGCTACGAGCCCGGCCCGCCACCGGGGTCATGACCCGCTGGCCACGGGCGCGGGCGCACGGCCGGCGGGCTGGCCGCGCCGGGCAGCTCTCAGGTGGCGTCGTGGCCGGACGCGTCGCCGCCGGCGGTGGTGGCGGCGGTGGCCGGCTGGCTGGGCGCGGGGACGGCCGGTGGCTGCTGGCCGGCGGCCGCTGCCGCGGCGGCCGCCTTGCGGGCCTTGCGGCCGGCGCGGCCGGGCAGCTGCTGGGCGGCGGCCTGGCGGCGGGCCTGGCCGCTGTCGTCCAGGTCGAGCGGGGACACCTCGTCGTCGCCCAGCTCGGCGTACGGGGAGGTGTCGCCGAGCAGCCGCCTGCGCCGGTCGTTGAGCCAGCCGATGAGCAGCGCGACCTCGTAGAGGACGATCATCGGCAGGCCGAGCGCGAGCATCGTGAACGGGTCCTGGCTCGGCGTGACGATGGCCGCGAACACGAAGGTCAGGAAGATCTCGGCGCGCCGCCACGACCGCAGCCGCTTCGTCGAGACCACGCCGGCCAGGTTGAGCATGCAGACCAGCAGCGGGATCTCGAACGAGAGCCCGAAGATCACCAGCATGGCCAGCACATAGCTGAGGTAGCGGTTGGCGTCGAGGACGCTGACCAGCGAGTCGCCGCCGAAGCCGAGCAGCAGCCGCAGCCCGGTCTCCAGCGTGGCGTAGGCGAAGAAGCCGCCCAGCGCGAACAGCGCCAGCGAGCACAGCACGAACGTCAGCGACCAGCGCCGCTCGTGCCGGTGCAGGCCGGGCGTGATGAACGACCAGAGCTGGTAGAGCCAGACCGGCGAGGACAGCACCGCGCCGGCCAGCGCGGACACCTTCAGGTTGATCATGAAGGCGTCGACGATGCCGAAGAAGTACAGCCGGCAGTCGCCGTTCTCGACCTGCGCCCGCACGTCCGACGGCAGGTCGCAGTAGGGCTCGACCAGCCAGCCGAGGATCGTGTCGCGGAAGATGAAGCAGACGATGAGGCCGGCGACGAACGCGAGCAGCGCCTTGGCCAGCCGGTTACGCAGCTCCCGCAGATGCTCGGTGAGCGGCATCCGGCTGTCCTCCACCGTGCGGGTGCGCCGGTGGTTCACGGACGCCACGATTTTCCGGGGCGTCGGGATGCCTGCCACGGACGGCCGCTCCTGATCGAGGTCGAGTACGAGAACGGTGCACGGCACGCGGGGCCGGGACAGGGGCCGCGGTGATGACCGAGGTGCGGCGACGCCGGCCGCCGGTCAGCGGTGGACCGGCGGGTGGCGGGCGTGCCGCCGGGGGTTCAGCGCTGCTCGACCTCGGCGGTGGGAGCGGCGCCGTTCGCCGACTGGGCGGGCGCGGCCGCCGGC
>JADGHD010000716.1 GCA_019689615.1 Frankia sp.
GCCTGTCCGGGCGGCACCGCCTGTCCGGGTGGCGCCACCCGTTCCCGGCTGGTCGCGACGGGGTCAACGGACACGGGACCTCTCCCTCCGGCCGGCTTCGACGACATTTCCCGGCCGTGCGATCGACAAAAGCAATCACAGGTCGTCGGGATGGTTATCAAGGGCGCTTACACCGATGTCCCGACGCGGTTAGCATAGTGCCGGTCAGATGAATGTTCCAGGAGAATTCAGGGAGCTGCGCGGAGCTGGCCTCCGGCGCCTGCCTTAATCGATTCACCCTGTTTGTAGAATCGTTTTCCCGTACTTTTCTCGGCCTGTTCACCGGATGTTCTCCGCCGTGTCGGAGCGGCATCCGGAGCCGAAACCCGAATGGGGGAGCCGTGGATCGCTTCAGCGTGCCCGGCGGCACCGAGCTGCCGGTCGACCAGGGGCTGGCGAGCGCCGTCCTGGGGCTGCTCTCCGGGGCGGACGACCGACCCGTGCTGGCCCGCCAGGTGGACGGCGGGTGGCAGGACGTGACCGCCGGCCAGTTCCGCGCGGATGTGCGGGCCGTCGCCCGGGGGCTGCTCGCCCGGGGCGTCGGCGCCGGCGACCGGGTCGCGGTCATGAGCCGGACCAGCTACGAATGGGTCGTCGCCGACTTCGCGACCTGGAGCGTCGGCGCCGTGACCGTCCCGGTCTACCCGACGTCCTCGCTCCACCAGGTGGAGCACATCGTCACCGACTCTGGGGCATCCTGGTGCTTCGTCGAGACGGCCGAGCACGCGCGCATGGCCGTCGCGGCGGGAGTCGCCGGGTCGCGGGTGTGGCCGCTCGACCAGGCCGTCCGGATCCTCGGCGAGGCCGGGCACGCGGCGGCGGACGAAGGGGACGCGGCGGATACGGCGAACGCGGCGGACGAGGAGATCGCCGCCCGCCGGGACGCCGTCCGCGCCCACGACCTCGCGACCATCGTCTACACCAGCGGCACCACCGGCGTCCCAAAAGGGTGCATGCTCACCCACGCCAACGTCTTCTTCGCGGCCGTGAACGTCGTGGACATGCTGGAGCCGATAATCCAGGCGGCCAACGGCGATGCCTGCACCGTGCTGTTTCTCCCGCTCTCCCACGTTTTCGGACGGGTGACGGCGATCGGCTGCCTGTGGGCCGGCGTACGCACCGGCCTGCTGCCGAATCCCGGGGATCTGGCGGCTTCTCTGCCGGCCTTCCGCCCCACCTTTCTGATCGTCGTCCCGGCGGCCCTGGAGAAAATCCGCAAGGGCGCCCGGGCCAGCGCCGGCGGGGGAGCGGGTGGGCGGATCTTCGCCGCTGCGGAGCGGACCGCCGGCGAGATCGGCCGGGTCCGCCGCGGGCAGGGCGCGCCCGGCCTCGGCCTGCGGGCGCGGGCGGCGGTGTTCGACCGGCTGGTGTACCGCCGGCTGCGGTCGGCATTCGGCGGCCGGCTCGGGCACGTGGTGTGCGGCGGCGCCTCCCTCGACCCGTCCACCGCCGAGTTCTTCACCGGCGTCGGCGTGCGCCTGCTCGGCGCCTACGGGCTGACCGAGGCGGCCACGGCCGTGAGCATCAACGCCCCCGGCGCGGACCGGCCGGGCAGCGCGGGCCGGCCGCTGCCGGGCACCACCGTCGCGATCGACGACGAGGGCGAGATCCTGGTGCGCGGCCCCCAGGTGTCGCCCGGCTACTGGCCGGATGCCGTGGGCGCGCACGAGCCCTGGCTGCGCACCGGCGACCTGGGCCGGCTGGACGACGACGGCTACCTCTACATCACCGGGCGGAGCAAGGAGATCATCATCACCAGCGGCGGCAAGAACGTGTCGCCGGCCCCGCTGGAGGACCGGATGCGGCTGCATCCACTCGTCTCCGGCGCCATGGTGGTCGGCGAGAACCGCCCGTTCGTGAGCGCCCTGCTCACCCTCGACCGTCCCGCGCTGCGGGCGTGGGCGATGCAGGAGGGGATCGAGCTGGACGAGGACGCCGCGCATACCGACCCCAGGGTCGTCGCCGAGGTCCGCCGGGCGGTGGACGCGGCGAACGAACTGGTGTCACGAGCCGAGTCGGTGCGGCAGTTCCGCATCCTGCCCGCCGACTTCACGGTTGAGGGCGGCCAGCTCACCCCGTCCCTGAAACTGCGCCGCGCCGTGGTCGAGCAGGAGAACGCCAAGGAGATCGAGGAGATGTACGCCCCCTGACCCGCGGACCCGACAAGCCGACCCGACAAGGCGCGGCGCGCCATGCCAATCATGATCGGGATGGCGCGCCGCGCCCTGCCTCCGGGTCGGGTCAGGAGGCGGCGATCCAGGCGACGTAGTCGAAGTCGACCCTGGCGACGAGCGTGCCGGCGTCGTCGTAGAGCAGGGAGGCGCCCTTCAGGTCGAACCGCTCCTCGGTGTCGCGCCGGGCGACCTCGCGGGTGATGTCGAGGTCGACGGTGCCGTGTGCGCGGATCCGGCCCTTCGCTGGCTTCAGGTACGCCGTCCGGCAGCCGCGCAGCAGGAAGCTGCGAACGCTGAGGATCCGCGGCGCCATGGCGCCCGAGAAGGCCGCGGCGCCGGACACCTCGGCGGCGAGGAAGAGCGCGCCCGCATGCACGGTGCCCATGTGGTT
>JADGHD010000033.1 GCA_019689615.1 Frankia sp.
ACGTGGGGACCGGCCCACGCGGCGGTGTCGGCCGTCCCGCCCACCGCCGGCCCACCTGGGCCGGCCGCTGACATGGCGGTCCCGCTGGCACCGCGCCGTGTGACCGGCCCCCACGGCGCCGCGGGCACGCCGGCCCCGATGGCGGCGCGGACACGGCCAGCGCAACGGGTCCCAACAACGCCGTCGGCGCAATGGCCTGGAGGTGGCCCCAATCTGACAGGCTGGTGGGGCTTCCCGGACGGACGCGGCTTCTTACGATGTTGGACGTGAGCAGCAGCGAGCGCGCTGGAGAAGGCGTGTCGGCGGTGGAACCCGCGCTGGTGACGATTCCGGTGACCGGGCTCGTCGACGTCACCAGCCGGGTCGTGCCGGGTGCGACGTTCGACGACCTCGACCCGGTCGAGTTCGACCGGCTGCGCCGGCTCGTCGGGGCCTACCGCGAGCACGCTGACCAGCGGCTGGCCGGCCTGTCTGATCTGGAGCTGGCGCTCGAGCTGGGCGTCGTCCGCCCGCCGTCCCGCCAGGCGCCGGCCGGCCAGGCAACGGGCGCCGACCAGGCGAACGTGCGGATCCTGCTCGCCGGGCTGCTGCTGTTCGGCCGGCCGGAGGCGCTGCGGCGGCACGTGCCGACGCACGAGGCCGCGCTCCAGGTGTTCGCCGCACCGGACGGGCTGACCACCGCGACCAACCAGTTCTTCCGCTGGCCGCTGTTCCGGCTGACCGAGGAGTTCCTCGCCCGGTTCCGCAACCTCAACCAGGCCCAGCGCATCCGGGTCGACCTCGTCCGGGCCGAGATCCCGATGTACTCGGAGACCGCGTTCCGGGAGGCGCTGGCCAACGCGCTGGTCCACCGCGACTACACCGCGCCGGGCGCGGTCCACGTCCAGTGGTCGCCAGACAAGATCATGATTTCCAACCCCGCCGGCCTGCCGCCCGGGGTCACCATCGACAACCTGCTGGCCACCCCGCCCAGCCCGCGCAACCCGCTGCTCGCCGAAGCGTTCCGCCGGGCCGGGCTGGTCGGGCGGACCGGCAGGGGCATCGGCCGGATCTGGCTGGAGCAGCTGCGCCACGGCCACGCCCCGCCGGACCACGGCCGCAGCAGCGCCCACTCGGTGGTCATCGTCCTGCCGGGCGGGCGCGCGGACCTCGGCTTCGCCCGCTTCGCCCTCGGCCAGGAGCTGGGCGGGCGCTCGCTGTCGCTGCCCGAGCTGCAGATCATCTCCCGGATGCGCCAGCACCCGCGGCTGCGTACCGAGGACGTCGCCCGGCTGCTCGCGGTCAGCAAGACCGAGGCGCGCCGCGCGCTGTTCCGGATGGTCCGGGCTGGCCTCGTCGAGATCCTGGACGCGGCCAGCCCACGCCGGTCGTGGCAGCTGTCCCCGTACACCGAGCAGGCGCTGCGCGAGGCCGACGCGGCCGTCGCCGCCGGGCGCGGCCACGAGCACGCCGGCGGGCCCGCCGCGGGGCCCGTCATCGCGCCGACCGGGGACACGGACAGCACCCAGGTCATGATCTAGCCGGCGCGGTCATCCACCGCGCCGCGCCGGCCGGCACGCCCGGGCCGGCCCCGCCCGGTGGCCGGTGCCGGCGGTCGTCACGGGTGGACGCAGAGCTCGGTGCCGAGTTCCGCGAGCGTCTGCAGCGGGTTGGCCCACCGGCAGCCGAGCGCGGCGGCGACCGCGTCCGCGGCGGCCAGCTGGCCGTCGACGGCCTCCCACGGCGCGTCACTGAGCACCCCGGCCACCGGCAGCGGGCAGGCCGCCTGCACCCAGCCGCGGTCGACCACCACGAACCCGCCGCCCATGCCCTCCAGCGCCCGGGCGGCGGTGAGCATGTCCGCGTCGTCCGTGCCGACCAGCACGATGTCGCCCGGCGCTGCGGTCGCGGTGACGCCGATCGCGCCCCTGGTCAGCCCGACGCCGCGGACCAGGCCCACGCGGACCGCGCCCGGCCCGCCACCGGCCCGGGAGATCACCGCCACCTTGAGCAGGTCCCGCTCCGGGTCGGCGACGATCAGCCCGTCGCGCACCGTCGGCTCGGCCCGGGTCTGGCGCAGCACCGGCTCCCCGGCCGGCAGCGCGCCCGGCAGGCTGGCCGGGTCCCGGGGGACCACGGAGATCCGCGGGGTGATCTCGACCGCGAGCGGAAGCGGCGCCGGATGCCCCGGCCAGCGCGGCGCGGCGAGCGAGCCGACCTGCAGGCTGACCGGCAGCCGCACCATGTCCAGCGCCCAGGCCGGCGCGACGTCGGGGTTGTCGAACAGCGGCTGGCCCCGCCCGGCGGCGATCCGCCCGCCCGCGACCACCAGGTCCGGCGGGTCCACCCCGCCGATCTCGGTGACGATCAGCAGGTCGGCGAAGTGCGCCGGCGAGATCGAGCCGAGCACGTGGTCGAGCCCGTACTGGCGGGCCGGCGCGAGCGTGGCCCGCCGGACCGCGTCGGTGGGCGCCATCCCCTCGACGACCGCGGCCCGCACCGCGCACGCCAGCTGGCCGGTGCCGACCAGGTCGGCGAGCGTGCGGTAGGTGCCGGGGCCCTCGCCTGGCAGCAGGTCGGCCGGCGCGGTCGGCACGGCGCCCTGGCGGCGCGCCAGCACCCGCAGCGGCGTCCCGGTCTGGGTCACGATCTGGGCGCCGCGCTGGCCGCACCGGGCCACCAGGCCGGACGGGTCGGCCAGCACGGTGGTGGTACCGCGGGGCACCAGCAGGCGGGCGACCTCGCCGGGCAGGAGCAGCCCGTCCTCCGGGCGCAGCCGGGCGTCGACGTAGCCGGGCAGCAGGTAGCGGCCGGACGCGTCGAGGGAGCGGCGGCCGGCGAGCGTGCCCGGCCTGGTCACGGCGGCGATGAAGCGCCCGACGATGGCGACGTCGCGGCGCAGCAGCTCGCCGGTCTGGACGACGACCATCGTGCCGCTGTGCACCACCAGGTCGGCGTCCTCCTCGCCGCGGGCCACCCGGGCGAGCCTGGCCAGCTCGGCCACGGATGGCCCCAGCCGGTCCGCGCCGGGGACGCTCTGGCCGGCTGGGGAGGCGGGCATGGGGACCGCCAGGTCTGGTGGGCCGGCAGGCGGACGGGTGCCGGGCGGCACGACGCGCGGGGCCGTCGGCCAGCCGGCCGCAAGGCTCCTCCCGGCTAGCTGGGTCGCGCTCATGGCCCCTCCGCGGTCCGCTACCGGCTCAGGACGCCGCCGCGCCCGTTACGACCGTCGTTGTCGCCATTGTCGCAGCCCCTTATCAGCACGTCACCGAGTGCTGACCGGCCGCAGGCTCCCGGTGACGCGCAGGCAGCGGACGCGGCCGCGCGAGGACCTGGACGCCGGGGCACGGGCGCCGCCGCGGGCACGGACATCGTCACGCGCCGCGGGCCGGCGCCGGGCCGTAGCGGGCGAGCACGACCGTCTCGATCGCGCTGACCAGCGCGTAGATCACGACGCTGACGGCGGTGATGACGACGACCGCGGCCCAGACCCCGTTGTAGTTGGACACCTGCTGCGCGTGCTGCATGTAGTAGCCAAGGCCCTTGCCGGTGGCCAGCCACTCGGCGAGCAGCGCGCCGATGATCGCGCCGGGGACGGCGATCCGCGCCGAGACGAACAGCGCCGGCAGCGCGCTGGGCATCGCCACCTTGCGCAGCACGGTCAGCGGGCCGCCGCCGTAGGCGAGGACCAGGTCCGCCGCCGCCTGCGGGGTGGACCGCAGCCCGAACACCAGGTTCACCAGCGAGGGGAAGAAGACCACGATCGCGGCGATCACGGTGACGCCCAGCAGGTCGCGGCCGAAGACCAGGGTGATCAGCGGGGTCATCGCCACCAGCGGCACCGAGCGCAGCACCATGGCGATCGGCATGAACGACTGCTCGATCGGGCGGTAGAGCACGAACAGCACCGCGACCACGATCGCGGCGATGGTGCCGGCGACGTAGCCGGCGGCGGCGTCGCCGAGGGTGTGCAGCAGCTCGTCGAAGATCTCCGCGCGGTTGTCCGCCGCGGCCGGGACCGTGAACAGGTACCGGTAGACCGCCTCCGGGTCGCGGGCCACGTACGAGCTGAGGTCGAAGACCTCCAGGAACGCGTACCACAGCCCGACGATCACGGCGGCCGAGGCGATGACCGTCCCGACCGCCCGACCCAGCCGGGCCAGGGCGGTGAGCAGCAGGCTGGGGCCGCGCGGCGGCGCGACCGCGGTCACGAGCCGCCACCTCCCACCTTCGTCCGCGGCGCCCACGGCGTGAGCAGCCTGGCGATCAGGCCGACCAGCGCGTACCCGAAGCCGGCGATCGCCGAGGCGACGATCGCGAGCGCCCAGGTCATGTCGACCTGCAGGTTCTGCTGGGTGGCGACCATGGCAACCCCGAGCCCGCGGTCGGCGCCCAGGTACTCGCCGATGATCGCGCCCAGCAGCGCGGCCGGCGCGGCGATCTGCAGCGCCGCGAACGTGCTGGGCAGCGCGGCCCGCAGCCGGACCAGGCGGAGCTGGGTGAACCGGTTGCCGCCGCTGGCCCGGATCACGTCCAGGCTGGCCTGGTCGGCGGCGCGCAGCCCGAGCAGCGTGCCGACCAGCGTGGTGAAGAAGACCGAGATCCCGGCGAGCGCGGTCTGCGGCGTGCTGCCCTCGAAGACGGTGGTCAGGATCGGGCCGATCGCGATGATCGGCAGGCAGTAGGACACGACCCCGATCTGCAGCACGATCCGGTCGAGCACCGGGATGCCGAAGCACAGCACCGCCAGGCCGATCGCCAGCCCGTTGCCGATGAGGAAGCCCTTGATGGCGATCCAGGTCGTCGACCGGATGGACGGCCAGAAGTCGTCCATGTCGGTGACCAGGGAGCGGACCACCTCCGGTGGGGTGGGCACCGCGCCGCCCTTCTCCAGGGCCGTCACCGCGAGGATCCACCACAGCGCGATCACTCCGGCGGTGACGATCACGCCGCCGAGCCAGCCGGGCAGGCCCCCGCCGCGCTGCCGGCCGCCGCCCGGCTCGGCCCGGCGGCCCAGGGCGGAGTCGTCCCGGCCGGTGCCGCCGCCGGTCGCGGCACCAGCCACGGCGTCCTGCAGCGTCGTCATCGGCGCCGCCATGGGTCAGGCAGGGTCACGGTCCCTCCTCGCTACGCCGCGTTCTCGCCCGGGTCGGCCGCACCGCCGAACAGCAGGCTGGACAGCTCGTCGTGCAGCTCGTGGAACCGCGCGGTGCGCAGCATGTCCGGGGTGCGCGGGCGAGGCAGGTCGATGTCGACGACGGCGGCGATCCGCCCCGGCCGCGGGCTCATCACCGCGACCTTGTCGGACAGGATCACCGCCTCCGGGATCGAGTGGGTGACGAGCAGCGTCGTCGTCCGGTGCTCGGCCCAGATCCGCAGCAGCTCGAAGTTCAGCCGCTGGCGGGTCATGTCGTCGAGCGCGCCGAACGGCTCGTCCAGCAGCAGGATCTTCGGCTGGACGACGAGCGCCCGCGCGATCGCCACCCGCTGGCGCATGCCGCCGGACAGCTGCGCCGGCCGGGCCTTCTCGAAGCCGGTCAGGCCGACCAGCGCGATCAGGTCCGCGATCACCTTCTTGTCCGGGCGGACCCCGCTGACCTCCAGCGGCAGCCGGATGTTCGCCTCGACCGACCGCCACGGCAGCAGCGCCGAGTCCTGGAAGGCGATGCCGAGGTGGTGGTTGCGCCGTGCAGCCGACGGTGGCTCGCCGTGGACGAGCACCTCGCCTCTGGTCGGCGCCTCCAGGTCGGCCAGGATCCGCAGGACCGTCGACTTGCCGCAGCCGGAGGGCCCGATCAGCGCGAGGAACGAGCCCTCGGTGGTGGACAGGTTGACGTCGTCGAGGGCGAGCACGGATCTGCGGCCGAGCCGGAACTCCTTGCGCAGCCCGGCCACGCTCACCCCGGAGCCAGGGGCCGGGCCGGATGCGGCGGGCTGGCCGGCGGCCAGCTCCTCGCGCCGGTCGTCCGCGGTGTCGAGAGCTGGCCCCGGGGTGGGCGTGGCGGATGTCGTCATGGCAGCGTCTTCAGTTCCGGGTTCTCTTCGTAGAGCTCGTTGATGATCGACAGGTCGAACAGCTGCTCGGCGGTGAGGTCGATCCCGGCGATGCCCAGCGTCTGGATGTTCTCCTCGACCAGCTCCGGCGTGATCGTGAACAGGCCGTTCTTCTCCGTGTCCGGAGTACGGATCAGCTCGTTCTGGTCCTTGCTCTCGAGCGTCTGCTCCTCGACCGTCAGGCCGGGGATGTCCTTGCCGTAGGTCTCCACGGCGAGCCGGGCGCCCAGCTCGGGGTCGGCCAGGCTGTCCTTCCAGCCGCGGATGTCGGCGGTCAGCATCGCCTTGATCTTGTCCCGCTCGTTGGCGATCGACTCGTCCCGCACCACGTAGACCTGCGAGACCAGCGGGTAGTTGTAGTCCGCGAGCAGGAACGTGACCACCTCGAAGCCCTGCATCCGCAGGGCGTTCGGCTCGTTGGTGATGAACGAGAACCAGCCGTCCGCCTGGCCGGTGGTCAGCGGCAGCGGGTCGAACTCGACCGGGATCTTCTCGATGCTGTCCGGGTCGATGTTGTTCGCCTTCAGGAAGGCCGCCCACACCGCCTCGTTGGTGGCCTGCACGCCGATCCGCTTGCCGATCATCGACTGGGCGTCGGGGACCGGGTTGTCGGCCAGCGACAGGATGCAGAACGGGTTCTTCTGGTACTGCGCGCCGACGATCTTCAGCGGGGCGCCACCCGTGACGATCGCGTTGCCGGTGATGTCCGGCGCCGAGATGCCGACGAAGGCCTTGCCGCTGGCCACGTCGGTGTCCTGCGGGGTGGCGCTCGGGCCGCCCGCGATCAGGTTGACGCTGGAGAACCCGGCCTCCCGGTAGTAGCCGCGCTGGTCGGCGATGTACTGGCCGGCGAACTCCACGTTCTTGATCCAGGAGAGCCGGTAGTCGAGTACGCCGTACCTGCTGCCGTCCGCCGGCGCGCCGTCGTCGGAGTCGTCGTCACCGCACGCCGCCAGCAGGCTCGAGCCGCCGAACGCGAGCGCCGTGGCGCCCGCCGTATAACCGGCTCCCCTACGTAGGAAGGTCCGCCGGTCCAGTCCCGTTGTCACCCGCACCCCCATCGCTACACCCTGGGTCACATCCCCACCGACCGGTCACTCCGGCCCCTCTCCCGGGTGGTCTCCCGGACGGTAGAAAGTTGGCGTATCCAGGCCATCGCCCCCGCGTGAACACGGTGTAACTCCGACGGCGCCACCCCCTGGACCGCCCGTCGGGGCGATCCAGGTCAGGCGCGTCGGCCGGACGGCCGCCCGAATGGGGTACGGTCACCGTCCGTGACTCGGACGTCGACGAGGGCGGGCCGCCGGGCTGACGCGGCCGCTGGGAGCCGGCGCCGGGCAGCCGGGCGGGCCGCGCCGGCCGGCCCGTGTTACGCCGCCGTCATCTGGTGGTCCTAGGTTGGTCGCCGTGCTGCTGAGCCCGCATGAACAGGAACGCCTGCTGATCCACGTCGCGGCCGGGCTCGCCAGACAGCGGCGTGCCCGCGGCCTGCGGCTGAACTATCCGGAGGCCGTCGCGGTCATCACGTCGTTCCTGCTGGAGGGCGCGCGCGACGGCCGGACGGTCGCCGAGCTGATGGCCGCCGGCCGCACCGTGCTCACCCGCGACGACGTGCTCGAGGGCATCCCGGAGATGCTCCAGGAGGTGCAGGTCGAGGCGACGTTCCCGGACGGCACCAAGCTCGTCACCGTCCACCAGCCGATCCCGTAGCCGCGCCCGCCGCCGGCCGCCACCCGCCCGCGCCGGGCCGGGCGGCGCCAGCGCGGCCTGGGCGCACGGCCACGGCCACTGCCAGCACTGCCAGGAGCGAGCGGATGCCCATCATCCCCGGTGAGGTCCTGCACGACGACGACCCGATCGAGATCAACCCGGGCCGGCCGACCGTGACCCTGCTGGTCCGCAACGGCGGCGACCGGCCCGTCCAGGTCGGCTCGCACTACCACTTCGCCGCCGCGAACCCGGCGCTCGAGTTCGACCGGGCGGCGGCCTGGGGCTACCGGCTGGCGGTGCCCGCCGGGACCGCGGTGCGCTTCGAGCCGGGCATCGAGCGCGAGGTCACGCTGGTGGCGATCGCCGGCGCCCGCGACGTCCCCGGCCTGCGCCCGGAGTGGGCCGGCCGGCTCGACGAGCGCGGGCCCGACCCCACGCCAGCCGGCACCGCCCAGCAGTAGCCAGCATCAGCCAGCCGGCGGCCGGCCCGCGTGCGCCGGGCGGCCGCCGGCGACCAGCGGAGAGGACGGACGACGGCCATGACGTCGCTGGACCGGTCGCGCTACGCCGCGCTGTACGGGCCAACGGTCGGCGACCGGATCCGGCTCGCCGACACCGACCTCGTCATCGAGGTCACCGAGGACCTCAGCCGCGGGCCGGGCGGGGCCGGCACCGGGGACGAGGCGGTCTTCGGCGGCGGCAAGGTGATCCGGGAGTCGATGGGCCAGGCCAGGGCGACCCGCGCGGACGGGGCGCCCGATCTGGTGATCACCGGCGTGGTGGTGCTCGACCACTGGGGCGTGGTCAAGGCCGACGTCGGCATCCGCGACGGCCGGATCGTCGCGCTGGGCAAGGCGGGCAACCCGGACACCATGGACGGCGTCCACCCCGACCTGGTGATCGGCCCGGGCACCGAGGTGCTCGCCGGCAACGGCAAGATCCTGACCGCCGGGGCGATCGACTGCCACGTCCACCTGATCTGCCCCCAGCAGGTCCCGGAGGCGCTGGGCGCCGGCATCACCACGCTGATCGGCGGTGGCACCGGCCCGGCCGAGGGCACCAAGGCGACCACGGTCACGCCCGGTCCGTGGAACCTGGCCAGGATGCTGGCGTCGATGGACGACTGGCCGGTCAACGTCGTCCTGCTCGGCAAGGGCAACACCGTCAGCGAGGAAGCCCTGTGGGAGCAGCTGCGCGCCGGTGCCGCCGGGTTCAAGCTGCACGAGGACTGGGGCACCACCCCGGCCGCGATCGACGCCTGCCTGCGGGTCGCCGACGCCTCCGGCGTGCAGGTCGCGCTGCACTCGGACACCCTCAACGAGGCCGGCTACGTGGAGAGCACGCTGGCCGCGATCGCCGGCCGGGCGATCCACGCCTACCACACCGAGGGCGCGGGCGGCGGCCACGCCCCGGACATCATCACGGTGGCCGCCGCGGCCAACGTGCTTCCCTCGTCGACGAACCCGACCCGGCCGCACACCGTCAACACGCTCGACGAGCACCTCGACATGCTGATGGTCTGCCATCACCTGAACCCGACGGTGCCCGAGGACCTGGCGTTCGCGGAGTCGCGGATCCGGCCGTCGACGATCGCGGCCGAGGACGTCCTGCACGACCTGGGCGCGATCTCGATGATCGGCTCTGACTCCCAGGCCATGGGCCGGATCGGCGAGGTCGTGATCCGCACCTGGCAGACCGCGCACGTGATGAAGAAGAAGCGCGGTGCGCTGCCCGGCGACGGCCGGGCGGACAACGTCCGTGCGCAGCGCTACGTCGCCAAGTACACGATCTGTCCGGCGGTCACCCACGGCCTGGACGGCGAGATCGGTTCGGTCGAGGTCGGCAAGCTCGCCGCCCTGGTGCTCTACGAACCGGCGTTCTTCGGCGTCCGCCCGTCCGTGGTCATCAAGGGCGGCTTCATCGCCTGGGCGGCGATGGGCGACGCGAACGCCTCGATCCCGACGCCGCAGCCGGTGCTGCCCCGGCCGATGTTCGGCGCCGCCCGCGGCCCGGCCGCCAGCTCATCGCTGACGTTCGTCGCCCCGGCGGCGATCGAGGCCGGCCTGGCCGATCGGCTGCAGCTGGCCACGCCGATGGTCCCGGTCGCCGACGTCCGCTCCCGCGGCAAGGCCGACCTGCCCAACAACACCGCCACCCCGCGGATCACCGTCGAGCCCGACACATTCACGGTCGCCATCGACGGGGAGGTCATCGAGCCAGACCCGGTCCGCGAGCTGCCGATGGCTCAGCGCTACTTCCTGTTCTGAGCCGGTTCCTGCGCTGAGCCGGCCCTCCCGGCCGAACGACACCGGCACGTGCCCAGCCCGGGCGCGCCGGTTGGGCGTCCGGGTGCGGATGGCCGGGCGACGCGGCCCCGGGCACCGCCATCAGCGCCCGGGGCCGGGCCGAGCGTCAGCGGGCGGCGTTCTTGATGAACTGCGGGCGGTAGTTGGCCTCGTCGCCGCCGAAGTAGCCGCCGCGGACGTGCCGGCGGACGGCGGTGTCGTCGGTCGCCCGCGCGGCGCTGTGCCACAGGTAGCCGTCGTGCAGGATCACGTCGCCGCGCTCGGCGTAGACCGCGATCTCACCCGGGATCCGGTCGAAGCCGAGCGGCATCTCGAACGGCGGCGGGGTGTCGGTGTAGCCGCCGGCCGGGCGGGCGTCCGGCGGCACCTCGACGTTGTTGACGTTGCGGTATGGCGCGGGCGTCGACCAGAGGTGGCTGCCCGGCACCACCCGCAGGAACCCGTTCGCCGGGCTCGTGGCGTCGATGTGGAACGTGAACGCCAGCCCCGGCCAGACGTCGACGCTCGGCATCGCCTGCCAGTCGGAGTGCCAGCCGATCCGGGTGTAGCCGGACTCCCGGCCCGGCCGGGAGTCCTGGTAGACGATCCCCGCCTTGTCCGACCCGTTCAGCCAGGCGCCGTCCCCGATCAGCCGGCGGATCACCGTTACCAGGGGCGGGAGCGTCGCCGCGGTCATGACGGCCGGCGAGAGCTCCTCGACGTACTCGACGTAGTTGACGAACTTCTCGATCTTGTCCGCGGAGTCGAGGTAGCGGGTCGAGCCGTAGCGCTCGGGCAGCTCGCCGGCCAGCACCCCGGCCTGGGCGGCGGCGCACTCCCGCTCCATCCGCGCGGTGAGCTCCTCGGGAACCAGTCCGCGCAGCAACACGTAGCCGAACTCGCGGTAGAACTCCTCGATCTCGACAAGGCCGGTGACCTCGGCGTCGGTCTCGAACACGCCGAAGGTCGCCGGGGTGGCCAGCGTCCGCGTCCCCATCTGTCGGTTCCTTCCCTCGCGCCGACGAGCGCGCTCAAGGGTAGGCAACCCGTGTTACGGCCACGCGGCACGACGGATCACCGCGTTCGTGGCCTGGCGCGCTCGGACGCGGGCCGGCCCGTTCACGACACACGGAGGCCACAAATGGGCGATCATGGCCCACGCCGACCGCGGTCCGTGACCGCCCGGCGTGCAGCGGCGCCGACGCGGCGGCGTCGGGGCGCTACTTGCGCTTGCCGCTGCTGCCGCCGCTGCGCGTCCTGGACTTGCCGGAGCCGCTGGAGCCGGACTTCTCCTTGTCGCACTCGAGCGTGCCGTCCTCGTCGTCGACATCCAGCACGTAGCCGGCCGGGCAGCGCGGCGGGTTCCCGGTGGGCTTCGGGCCGTCGTCGCCGCAGGCGGCCAGCGTGCCCACGGCGAGCGCCGCGGCCAGGACACCGACGGCCAGCGGCCGCCATGCGCGCGAGCCCGCGCGGACCACGGCCGGCGTCGCTCCCGGCGCCACGCCGTCCGCCGCGGTGCCGGGCGCCGGGGCCCGCGGGCCGGCCACAGGCAGCGGGTCCGTGCTCGACATGGCGACGGATACGGAAAGGGCCGGCGAAGCACCCGCGGCCGGCAACGACGCCGCCGGCTCGGACGCCAGGCCCGAGGGCGCTTCGGGGGGCGAAACCATACGCACGGTGTGGTCTCCTGGTCAGGGCCGCGGGTGCGCCGCGGCGACGCGTGTGGAATCGGGCGGGGACCGGAGCCGGGCGGCTGGTCGGCGCAGGGGCTGACAGCACGGAACGCGGCCTTGGCGGGAACTTTCTCACCAGAGGGGATGTTGATGACGCGGATGTCGCCGGCAAGACCCGGACAGTCAGCGGAAGGCAACCCCGGCGCCGCCGCGGCGCTGCTCCTGCTGGCCGACGGCCGGCTGCCGGCTGGCGGGCACGCGCACTCCGGTGGGATGGAGGCCGCCGTCGTCGACGGCGGCGTGACCAGCGTCGCCGACCTCGGCGAGTTCCTGCTCGGCCGGCTGGCGACGGTGGGCATGGTCAGCGCGGCGTTCGCCGCCGCCGCCACGCTCGCGGTCACCGGCAACCCACCGCGCACCGCAGCGGCCGACAACGGTGCCTGCGCGCACGACGGCCAGGCCGGGGGCGATCTCGGCGACCTGGCGGCGCGGCTGGCGGCGCTCGACGCGGAGCTGGACGCGCGCACGCCATCGCCGGCCCAGCGGGACGCGAGCCGGGCGCAGGGGCGGACGTTGCTGCGCGCCGGCCGGGCCGCCTGGCAACTGCCGGCCGGGACGGGGCTGCCGGCGGCTGCGCACCACCCGATCGCGTTGGGCGTGGTGGCCGCGGCGGCCGGGCTCACCCCCGCCGACGCGGCGCTGGCCGCCGCCTACGGCGCGGTGTCCGGGCCGGCGTCCGCCGCGACCCGGCTGCTCGGCCTCGACCCGCTCGCCGTCACCGCGCTGCTCGCCCGGCTCGCCGACGCCGTGCAGGACACGGCGGCGACCGCGACGGCCGCGGCGCTCGCGGCCGACGGGGTGGCGGAGCGGCTGCCGGCTGCGGCGGCGGTGCGCCTCGACCTGCTGGCCGAACGGCACCGGCAGGCACCGGTCCGGATGTTCACGTCCTGACGCCCGCCGCGGCGGGACGGGGCCGGCGGACGCCCGACTCAGGCCTCGGCGGCGGGGCCAAGCTGGCGGCGCAGGGTGACCGCGTCCAAGGCCACGGCGGACACCAGGACGCCCGGCCCGGCGAGCGGCAGCACGGCGACGCCGCCGGGATCGCCCGGGTGCGCTGGGCTGGCGGCCGCGGCCATGCCGAGGCCGGCCGGGCCGGCGCCGTCCGGGCCCGCTGGCGCCGCGGTCAGCAGCGAGCCGACCGCCCTGGCGCCGCCGAGCAGCGCGGCGCCGGCCAGGCCCGCCACGTCCGGGCCGAGCGCCAGCTCCTGGCGCAGCAGGGGGCGCGCGGGCCCGCCCGGCGCGCGCACGTCGACCCGCAGGTCGGTGTCGACGTGGCCGGCGGGCTCGCCGAACCGGCCGAGCAGGACCTCCTCCCGCCAACGCAGCCAGCCGCCGGGCGCGACGCTCGCCCGGCCGACCATCCGGTGCCGGCAGCCGGCCACCGCGACGGTCGGCTCGGGCAGCAGGTCGAGCGCGCCACCGGCGGCCACCTCGGCGTTGATCTCCACCACCGACGGGCCGGGGCCGTGGCCGGGCATGGCCAGGGTCGCCGCCACCGAGCGCAGCACGAGCCGGGCACCGGTGCCGGCCTGGATGTCGAGGCGCAGCTGGTCACCGGCGAGCGGGCCGGCGGCGGCGCCGACCAGGTGGACCGTGACGGACGGCAGCGGCGGCGGTACGAGGTCCGCCAGCGCCCGCCCGCCCGCGACGGCCTCGGCCGCGGCGGCCGGCCTGTCCGCCGCGGCGGCCGGGGCCGTGCCGGTCTGGCGCAGCACCAGGGGGACGGCGGAGCGCAGCTCGACGACCTGGGCGACGCGGCCCGACGGGTCGGCCTCGACCCGCAGCACCGCGTGGGCGCGCACCGCGTGGGCGCGCGCGGCCGCCGAGCCAGGCCGGGCGGCGCCGGGCCGGATCACCTCCGCCGTCGCCGGGCTCACCGCAGCGCGGGCACGTCGACGCCGATCGAGGCCAGCGGCGTCGGGTTCGCCTCGGCCGCGCCGGCACCGGCGGTCCGCGCCTCCACCAGCTGGCCGAGCACCCAGCGGGCGACAGCACCCGCCTGCGGGTCCTCGACCAGGCTGGTGAACAGGACCGGCCGGTCTGCCCGCATGGCCGCGGCGTCCCTGGCCATCAGCTCGAGGTCGGCGCCGACCAGCGGCGCCAGGTCGGTCTTGTTGATCACCAGCAGGTCGCTGCTGGTGACGCCCGGCCCGCCCTTGCGTGGCACCTTGTCGCCACCGGCGACGTCGATCACGAAGATCTGCCGGTCGATCAGGCCGTAGCTGAAGGTGGCGGTCAGGTTGTCGCCGCCGGACTCGACCAGGATCAGGTCGAGCGGCCCGAGCTCGGCCTCCAGGTCCTCGACGGCGTCGAGGTTGGCGGCGATGTCGTCGCGGATCGCGGTGTGCGGGCAGCAGCCGGTCTCCACCGCGCGGATCCGCGCCGGGTCGAGCACGCCGGCCCGCCGCAGGAAGTCGGCGTCCTCGGTGGTGTAGATGTCGTTGGTGACGACCGCGAGGTCGACCTTGCCGGCCAGGGCCCGGCACAGCGCGGCGACCAGCGCGGTCTTGCCGCTGCCGACGGGGCCGCCGACGCCGACCCGCACCGCCCGGCCGCCAGGCACGGCGCGCGGCGCGCCGCTGGGGGCGTTCGTCCGCCAGGTGGCCGGCCCACCGCCGACGGCGCCGCCGAGCGGCGAGCCGTGCTCGTGATGGTCATGGTCGAGGTGCACGAGGCCTCCTTCGGGCGTCCCGGTCCGACACCCGGCTGGCCGGCCGACGCGCCGGCCACCGAGCGGCCGTGGCCAGCGTAAGCAGGGCCGATGTCGTCCGGGTTACCCGACCGGTGGCCGGCGTGCCCGATGACACAACAGCGGTGAGACCCGCGCGCCGCACGGCCCCGCCGGCTACTTTGGTTGCACTAAACAAGTAGTCGGGGAGGAAGCGCGATGACCACGGCCGCCGCGCGCCCCACCGGAATTGGCCCCGGCGCGGCCGCCCCAGCACCCGCCGGAGCGGCCCAGCCGGTGCCGATGACCCGGCGCGAGATCAACCAGGCGTTCGTCGCGCTGCTCATGGGCCTGACGGTCACGATGCTGTCGGCGACCGTCGTCGCCGCCGCGCTCCCCCGGATCGTCGCCGATCTGGGCGGCGGCGCGGCCAGCTACACCTGGGTGGTCACGGCCACGCTGCTGATGATGACCGCGACCATGCCGATCTGGGGCAAGCTCGCGGACCTGGTCAGCAAGAAGCTCCTGCTCCAGCTCTCGCTGGTGATCTTCGTGGCCGGGTCGACGCTCGCCGGGCTCGCGGTCTCGGCCCCCATGCTGATCGCCGCCCGCGCCGTCCAGGGGATCGGCGTCGGCGGCGCGAGCGCCCTGTCGCAGGTCACGCTCGCGGTGATGGTCGCGCCGCGGGAGCGGGGCCGCTACAACGGCTACATCGGCTCGGCGTGGGCGCTGTCGACGGCGGCCGGGCCGCTGATCGGCGGCGTGGTCGTGGACGCCCCCTGGCTCGGCTGGCGCGGCTGCTTCTTCGTCTGCCTCCCGTTGGCCATCGCCGCCTTCGCCGTCCTGCAGCGCACGCTGCGGCTGCCGGTCGAGCACCGGCCGGTGAAGATCGACTACCTGGGCGCGGTGTTCATCGTCACCGGGGTCAGCCTGGTGCTGCTGTGGCTGTCGCTGGGCGACACGCTGCTCGGCTGGTTCACCGGGCGCGGGATCGCCGTCCTGGCCGGCGGCGTCGCGCTGCTGGCGCTCGCCGTCCTGGTCGAGAGGCGGGCGGCCGAGCCGATCGTGCCGCTGCGGCTGTTCCGCAACCGCACCGTGACGCTGGCGATCGTGGCCAGCGTGGTCACCGGGACGACATCGTTCGGCGTGACGCTGCTGTTCAGCCAGTACTTCCAGCTCGGCCGTGGCCAGTCGCCGACCGCCTCGGGGCTGCTCACCGTGCCGATGGTCGGCTGTCTGGCGATCGCCGGCGAGCTGGCCGGGCGCAGCATCTCCCGCACCGGCCGCTGGAAGCGGCTCATCGTCGCCGGCGGCGTGGTCCTGTGCTGTGGCCTGACGGCGCTCAGCCTGGTCACGGTCAGCACCCCGCTGCCGCTCGTCGGGGTGTTCCTCGGGCTCACCGGCGTCGGCGTCGGCATGACCCAGCAGAACCTGATCCTGGCCGCGCAGAACAGCGTCGACGTCCACGACCTCGGGGTGGCCAGCTCGGCCGTCGGCTTCTTCCGCAGCCTCGGCGGCACCGCCGGGGTGTCCGCCCTCGGCGCCGCGTTCGCCAGCCACACGGGGCACCTGGTCAGCGGCGGGCTCGCGGCCGCCGGGCTGCCGCCGGACTCGCTCGGCGCCCACGGGGACCGGATCCCCAAGCTGTCCGCGCTGCCAGAGCCGGTCGCCGCGGTCGTCTCGCACGCCTACGGCGACGCGCTCGGCTACGCGTTCCGCTTCGCGGTCCCGCTCGGGGTGCTCGCGTTCGTCGCCATCCTGCTGATCCGGGAGACCCGGCTGCGCACCGCCGAGGACATGGCCGCCGCCCGCGCGGCTGCCCAGGCCCAGCGGACCACTCCCCCGGCCGCCGGCACTGGCCAGCCCACCGCCGTCCCGCCCCGGCTGCCCGACCAGCTCACGCCCGACCATCTGGCG
>JADGHD010000717.1 GCA_019689615.1 Frankia sp.
CCCCGTGGGCGCTGCGCTGGGACGGTGGCGCCCCTCCCCCGCCCCAGACCCAGCGCCGCCTCCTGACCCAACGGCTCGAACCAGCCGACACCTGGCACCTGGCACGGACCTGCGACCAGCTTGCCGCCGAGCCGGACCTCGCCCTCTGGCTGTCCGACGACGTGGGTGAGCAGCTCGACGTCGGCGTCGTGGTCCGCCGCGACCTGCCGGACGACGACGCCGACCTCGCGCAGTTGCTGCGCGACCTCCCGCCGCGCGACCACGAGGTGTTCCCCGCCCCGATCGGCCAGGCTCGCGAGCTGCTCAACCGCATCCTGGCCGGCGATACGCCTGCTCGGCAGGCGCAGGCAACGGGGAAGGCCCGACTTCCCGGCTGGCCGGTCGGTGCGCCCGCGGTCGTCGTCCGGCTGCGGGGACAGGACATCGACGTCCTGCGCCCAGGGCAGGCCATGGGAGAGCAGTTGCCCTCGGATGTCGTCCAGCCCGGCGATCTGCTCGTTCTCGACGACCGGACGCCGGTCTTCCGGCTGTCGGTGGTCGATCCGGCCGGCACGACGACAGCCGACGACGTACTCGAGGCCACCGCCGGCTCGGACGCCTCCGCACGCCCGCTGGGCGGGGCCATCCGGGTCGAGCGGCGGACTCACGGCGACGACCCGCTGCTGGACGAGGTCCTTCTCGCCGCGATTCCCGCGGCGGCGGACCGCCCCACCCGGGCGGACCGCGCCGCGCTCGCCGACTGCCTCGACCGGCTCGCGGACCGCGAGGGCCCTGACCGCTCCCCCGTGCTGCGCTGGGCCGCAGGCCGGCTGCGCGGCACGGTCAGGGACACCGACGTCATCGTGCACGGCGCCGACGGCCCACCCCACCGCATGCTCGTCATCGACACCCGTCGGCTGCGGCACGACGAGGACCTCCGCCAGACCTGGACTGGCCAGGAAGCCGCGGTCCCACTGGATGTCCACCAGGAAGGTGTCGCCGACCGCGCGGCCGCGATCGCGACCGCACTCGGCCTGCGGGAGCCAGCGGTCACGGCCCTGCGTCTCGCTGGACGTCACCACGACGACGGCAAGACCGACGACCGCTTCCAGGTCATGCTGCGTGGCGGCGCGACCCAGCCCGCGCAGGCCGCGCCCGCGGACAGCGGCGTCGCGCACAGCCAGCCCGACCCGCCACTCGCCAAGAGCGGCATCACCAGCCCGGCCCGGGTCCGCGCGCTGTGGCGGCGGTCCGGGCTGCCCGCGGGATGGCGGCACGAGCAGCTGTCGGTCCTGCTGGCCTGGCCAGCGCTGACCGACGAGCCGGGGCCCGTGCGCGATCTCGTGGCGCGGCTGGTCGGCACCAGTCACGGCCGGGGCCGGCACGGGTTTCCGCACACGGCGAGCGAGCTGCTGCGACCGCCGGCCAGTCCGGCCGACTCGCAGCTCGCACAGGACCTGTTCGACCATGGCGGCTGGGACGACCTCATCGAGTCGACCACCCACGACTGGGGCGTCTGGGGCTGCGCCTACCTGGAGGCGCTGCTGCGCGCGGCCGACGGCCAGGTCTCCGCGGAGGGATCATGACCGGCATCGTCCTCGGCAGCGCGGAACCCAACCGTCTGCTGTCACACCTCGCCGCCTACGGCCTTGCCGCGATCGTCGAGGCCAGCGGCGCCGCCGGAGTCGTCCTGTCCTGGACCCGCGGCATGAACCCGAGGCCATGGGTTGCCACCAGGGACCTCGACGCGGACGCCATCGCCACGATCGTGCAGCAGCACGCTGCCCGCCACGCCGGCCCGGACGCCTGGCTGTGGCGGGACGTCCCCGCCGCGCCCGGCCGCGGCCTGATGAGCCCGCGCATCAGCACGATCGGCGACGCACAGGGGTGGACAGACCTGCAGCGGGCCCGGCATGAGGTCCTCGACCAGCTGGTCGCCTCGGACGCGCGGCTGGACCAGCGCCTGCTCCAGGCTCTCGGCGAGCCCGCCTACTGGCGCTTCGACGCCACCGGGAAGCCGCGCCAGGACGAGGGTGCCAGCCAGCTGGACATGACCCCGCGCAACCAGGGCTCGGAACTCGTCGGTACCCGCCTGCGCAAGCTCGCCGCCGCTGTCGCCAAACGAGATCCCGAACAGGTCCTCGACGGCCTTACCGGCGCATGTGTGCGCGACGAGGCCGCGGGCGGCGATGCCCAGGAGAGCCGGTCCGCCAACGGTCTCGCGCCGGTGGGCCCGGTTGACAACGCCCTGGCCTGGTGCGCCCTCTGGGGCGTCTCCCAGCTCCCGCTGGCGCTGCGCGGCAACGGTGCCGCGGTCACGACCGGCCATGTGGGCAGACCTGGCCATGGTGCCTGCTACGCCCCGGCCTGGTCGTCGCCGTGGAGCCTGGCCCGCGTCCGTACGGTCCTGGCGAGCGAGCAGCTGCGAACGGTGGCGAAAGCGGCAGTGAGCAGGACCGACCACGACGCCCCCGCGGGCCCCGCGGATGCGCTCACCACCGACGCCGCGCGACTCTGGCTGCGCGCACGAGGGGTGCTGGCCGTCTTCACGTTCCCGATCGGCCGTCACGGGAGCACCAAGGCCCCGGAACGGCGGGCCGAGCGGGGCCG
>JADGHD010000034.1 GCA_019689615.1 Frankia sp.
GCATACGACATGTAGCCCCGTCTGGTGGGCTCGGATTTGTTTATAAGAGACAGGCTGTGGGCGCCGCGGCCGCGGCGCTGCTGCACGACCGGATGACCGAGGTCGTCGTCGACTCGGTCGAGGCGGCCCAGGTGTTGTTCCGGGAGGGGCGGCCCCGGCCGCACACCGAGATCGACCTGCTCGGCCAGGGCCCGGCCGTGCTCGCGGAGGCGAACCGGACGCTGGGGCTTGCGCTCGCCGACAACGAGATCCGCTACCTGGCCGAGCAGTACGGCCGGCTCGGCCGCAACCCGACCGACGTCGAGCTGATGATGTTCGCCCAGGTCAACAGCGAGCACTGCCGGCACAAGGTGTTCAACGCGAGCTGGGTGGTCGACGGCGAGGCCATGCCGGCCAGCCTCTTCGCAATGATCAGGAACACGACGGCCCGGTCCGGCGAGCACGTGCTGTCCGCCTACTCCGACAACGCCGCCGTGCTGCGCGGCCCGGACGTGCCGTGGTTCTTCCCCGACCCGACCACCCACGTGTACGGCCAGCACCCGGAGCCGGCGCACCTGCTGGTCAAGGTCGAGACGCACAACCACCCGACCGCCATCGCCCCGGGCCCCGGCGCGGCCACGGGCGTCGGCGGCGAGATCCGGGACGAGGGGGCCACCGGCCGCGGCGCGGTCCCGAAGATGGGCCTGGCCGGCTACACCACGTCCCACCTGCGGATTCCGGGCGATGACCTGCCCTGGGCCGGCCCGGCCCGCCTCCCGGGCCGGATCGCGTCGCCACTGGACATCATGATCGAGGCGCCGCTGGGCGCCGCGAACTACGGCAACGAGTTCGGCCGGCCGAACCTGGCCGGCTACTTCCGCACCTTCGAGGCCGACGCTCCCGGCAGCCCGGGCGGCGACGCGGCGGACGGCCGGCGCGTCAGCGAACGCTGGGGCTACCACAAGCCGATCATGGTCGCCGGCGGTGTCGGCAACATCCGGGACGCCTGCGTCCGCAAGGGCACGCTCTCCCCGGGGGACCTGCTGATCGTCCTGGGCGGACCGGCGATGCTGATCGGGCTCGGCGGCGGCGCCGCGTCCAGCATGCAGACCGGCAGCAGCGACACCGACCTCGACTTCGCCTCCGTCCAGCGGGACAACGCCGAGATGCAGCGGCGCGCCCAGGAGGTCATCAACGCCTGCTGGGCGCTCGGCGAGCGCAACCCGATCGTGTCCATCCACGACGTCGGCGCCGGCGGCTGGTCGAACGCGCTGCCCGAGCTGGTGCACGACGCCGGCCGAGGCGCCGTCTTCGAGCTGCGCGACCTGCCGAGCGCCGATTCCGGCATGTCGTCGCTGGAGATCTGGTGCAACGAGGCGCAGGAGCGCTACGTCCTCGGGATCGCCGCCGCGGACCTGCCGATGTTCCAGGCGCTGTGCGAGCGGGAGCGCTGCCCGTTCGCCGTCGTCGGCACGGTGGTCGACGAGCCGCGCCTCCTCGTCACCGACCGGTTGCTCGCGGCGCAGTCCGGCGAGGCCGACGGCGCCGGGCACGCCAGCCACCCGGTCGACGTCCCGATGTCGCTGCTGTTCGGCGAGGCCTCCCGGCAGCGGCGCACCGCCACCCGGGCCCCGGCCCCCGCCGTCGCGCCGTTCGACGAGACCGGCATCGAGCTGGCCGAGGCCGTCCGGCGGGTGCTGCGGGTGCCCGCCGTCGGCAGCAAGAAGTTCCTGATCACGATCGCCGACCGGACCGTCGGCGGCCACACCGTCCGCGACCAGATGGTCGGCCCCTGGCAGGTCCCGGTCGCGGGTCTGGCCGTCACCGCGTCGGCGTACGGCAGCCGCACCGGCGAGGCCATGACGATGGGTGAACGCACCCCGCTGGCCACGACCGACGCCCCGGCGGCCGCCCGGATGGCCGTCGCCGAGGCGATCACCAACCTGGCCGGCGCCGCGATCGCCAGCCTCGACCGGGTCGCCCTGTCGGCCAACTGGATGGCGGCTGTCCAGGTGGACCGGGAGCAGGCCGCGCTCCACGACGCGGTCCGCACGCTGGGGGAGGAGTTCTGCCCGGCGCTCGGCGTGCCGATCCCGGTCGGCAAGGACTCGACGAGCATGCGCACCGTCTGGTCGGACGCCGACGGCGACCACGCCGTGACCTCGCCGGTGTCGCTGATCGTCACGGCGGTGGCACCGGTGGAGGACGTCACCCGGGTGCTGACCCCGCAGCTCGCCCGGGACGAGGCGAGCACGTTGGTGTTCGTCGACCTCGGCGGCGGCCGGACCAGGCTCGGCGGCTCCGCGCTCGCCCAGGTCTACGGCCGGGTCGGCGGCCCGGCCGGCGCCGGCCCGGGGCGCGCCGCGGCCGCCGAGGTCCCGGACGCGGACCCCGCCACGCTGCGGGCGTTCTTCGCCGCCATGCGCCCGCTGGTCACCGACGCCGCCGTGCTGGCCTACCACGACCGCTCGGACGGCGGCCTGTTCACCACCCTGGCCGAGATGGCCTTCGCCGGCCGCGCCGGGCTCGACGTCGACCTGACCGGTCTGCCGGGCAGCGTGCTCGGCAAGCTGTTCGCCGAGGAGCTCGGCGCGGTCCTGCAGGTCGCCGACGCCGCGGTCGACGACGTCGTCGCCCGGCTGCGCGCGGCCGTCGGCGAGCACGTCCACGTCATCGGCAGGCCCACTGCCGACCAGCGGCTGGTCGTCCGCGACGGCGGCGAGGTCGTCTACGAGGCGGGCCGCGGCGAGCTGGAGCAGATCTGGGCGACGACCAGCTACCTGATCCAGCGCCGCCGGGACAACGCCGACTGCGCCGACCAGGAGTTCGCCCAGATCCTCGACGACGCCGACCCGGGCATCACCGAGCGGCTGACCTTCCCCGTCCCCGCCGGCCCGCCCGTGGCGACGGCGCGGGAGCGGCGGCCGCGGGTGGCGGTGCTGCGCGACGAGGGCGTCAACGGGCAGGTGGAAATGGCTGCCGCGTTCACCGCCGCCGGGTTCGAGGCGGTGGACGTGCACATGACGGACCTGCTGACCGGCGCCGCCTCACTGGAGGGCTTCGCGGTCGTCGCCGCCTGCGGCGGGTTCTCCTACGGCGACGTGCTTGGCGCCGGCAACGGCTGGTCGAAGGCGATCCTGCAGCGCCCGGTGCTGGCCGACGCGTTCCGCGCGTTCTTCCACCGGCCGGACACCCTCGCGCTGGGCATCTGCAACGGCTGCCAGCTTCTCGCCGGCCTCGCCCCGCTCGTCCCCGGTGCCGACGGCTGGCCGCGGCTGCTGCCGAACACCTCCGAGCGGTTCGAGGCCCGGGTGTCGACCGTCGTGGTCGAGGATTCCCCGTCCGTGCTCTTCGCCGGCATGACGGGCTCGATCCTCGCCGTCCCGGTGGCCCACGGTGAGGGCCGGATGGACCTCGGCGAGGCGGGTGCGGAAAAGGCGCTGGTCAGCGCCCGTTACGTGGACAACTACGGCAAGGTCACCGAGGCCTACCCGGCCAACCCGAACGGCAGCCCCGGCGGCGCCGCCGCGGTCACCTCGGCGGACGGCCGGGTCACGCTGATGATGCCGCACCCGGAGCGCGCGTTCCTGCGCCAGCAACAGTCCTGGCGAGCCGTCACCGACGACCCGCACGCCGAGTACGGCCCCTGGCTGCGCCTGTTCCGCAACGCCCACGACTGGCTGACCGCCTGACCGCGGCGGAGCGGGGCCCAGGCCCCGGGTGACCTGGCACCGCCGGAAGCGGCCAGGCCAGGCCACCCGGGGGCCGCCCGCGCCGGTTCGTGCTGCCCGCCGCTTGTCAGGGCAGGATCGCGAGCAGGGCGACGGTCTCGTCGCGCCAGGCGACGACCTGGGCGTGGGTCGGGCCGATCTCGTACTGGTGGTAGTGGCAGGCCAGGCAGAGGTGCCCCCACAGCGTCGCCGCGCGCTGGGCGGTGGGCGGGTCGGTGTAGTAGCGCAGGCACAGCATCTTCGCCCGCACGCTGACCTGGGCCAGGCCCGCGACCTGCCGCTCCAGCAGCCGGTCGACCGCCGCCTCCAGCGCCGCCCGCAGCGCGATCGCCGCGCCGCGGCGCTGGCTGGCCGGGGCGAGGCCGGGCAGACCGACGAGCAGCAGGTCGGCGGCCTCGAGCAGCTCGTCCGGTGACCGGCGCCGCCGGCCCGCGGTGCCGGTGTGCCGGCCAGCGACGCCGCGGCCAGAGAGGTGAACCGGCCCGCTCACGCCGGCACCGCCGGCTTGCGGACCTTCTCGCCGATCATCTCCGCGAACCTGACGAACGCGACCGGGTCGTCGATCTGCGCTCCCTCCGGGTGCGCGCCGCGTTGGCACTGCTTCACCAGGAACACCGCGGACCCGCCGCACAGTCGGGTCAGCTCGGCGTAGACCTGGTTCGCCGTCCAGTCGCCGGGGTCGTCCAGGAGCGCCATGGCCGCAAGCGGCAGGAACCGGTCGGCCCCCGCGATGATCTCCTGCAGCTGCCGCTCGGACGCGGCGTGCCCGCCGCGCCGCTGGTGGCGGATCCAGGCCGCATCGATGAACGCGTTCTCCAGCGCGAGCCGGCACAGGCTCGGCAGGACGTGGCAGCGCGCGGCCTCCGGCAGGTCGCTGGTCCTGGCGAGCGCCATGGCGTCGTCGAAGGCCTGGCGCACCGGGTCCGTCACGGGCCGCACGGTCACCTTCGAGCCGTCGGCGCGGTCGACCTGCCAGACCGTGGCCGACAGCCCCTGGCTGGTGAACGCGCGCTGCAGCCGGGTGTCATGGGTGAAGACGACGACCTGCCGCCGCTGGCCGAGCTCGTGCAGCACCTGGGCGAGGCCGCTGACCTTGGCCGGGTCCATCGACTGCACCGGGTCGTCGATGACCACGAACCCGAACGGGCTGTCCGCGGTCGCCGCCCGCGGCAGGAACAGCGCGAGCGCCAGCGAGTGCTGCTCGCCCTGGCTCATCACGGCCAACGCGGGCGCGTCGGCGCCGTCGACGGAGACATCCAGGTCGAGTCGGCGGACCGTCGCCCGCTCCGCGCCGAACAGCCTTACCTCCTTGAGGCTGACGTTGCTCTCCTGCCGAAGCTTCTCCCAGATTCGCTGTGCCTGGCCGTCGAAGTCCTTCATCCGTTCGGTGCGCAGGTCCTTGGCGAGCTCCTGGAGCCAGCCGCGGGCCTTGCGGATGTCGCGCGCCCGACCCCGGTTGGCCGCGACCTCGTCCGCCCTGCGGGCCCAGGCCTCCAGCCGGGCGTAGAGCGGGCGCCAGCGCTCGTCGCGGGCCCGCAGCTCCGCGGCGGCAACCGTGGCGGCCCTTTCGCACGCCTCGGTGAGTGCTCGCGCCGCCGCCGGCACCCGTTGGGCAAGCTCAGCGGGCTCCGAGATCTCCCGGCACGCTTCCCAGTCAATCCACGCGTCGAAGAGCGCCGCCGGTACCCGGTCCGGAACCTGGATCAGGTCCCGCAGGGCGCGCTCCGCGGCCGTGAGCTCCTCCCAGGCCTTCCTCGCCGTCTGCCCAGCCAGGCGCAGTGCTTCGACCTGCGCCTGGGCCTTGGCCACCCAGCTCTCGTCAAGGACCTGGGCGGTCCCGCAGACCGGGCAGTCCCGCGCGTCATCGCCCGCGTGCCGGGCACGGAAGGCGATCGCCTGGGTGAGCAGCTCGGCATGCCGCAGCGCGTCCTCGGCGTCTGTTCCGCGCACTGCGGCGACGCCGTCGAGCGCGGCGCGCAGCCGGGCCGTGGCCGCGTCGACCCGGCCCAGGTCCGGCCCGCGCTGCTCGGCGGTCAGCCGCAGCTCGCCGATCAGGGAGTCATCGGTCGCCGGCAGGTCGGTCGCCAGGCTCAGGATCAGGGCGAGGTCGGGTCCGCCGGGGGCGTCGAACGCGTGCAGCGCACGCAGCGCGCGGTCCTCGTCGGGCAGCTCGTACAGCTCGCTCCTGAGCGGCGCGGTCTCGTCCCTGACCGCCTTCTCTGCGTCCTCGAGTCGCTTGAGTTCCTCCTGCAGGCGCCGGTCGGCCGCGCTGACGTAGCCGATGCCGAGGATGACGGCGATGGCGTCATACATCTGCGTCGGCCTGCCGCTGATCATGTGGTCCAGGTCGACGTAGGACAGGAACGGGCGGAAGTCCCGGAGCGCTGCCATCCAGCCCGCCTGGTCGGCCGGCGCCTTGCCGTGTCCGGGACGGCGCAGCTCGCCGGTGGCATCGGCCTGGAAGTCGTCGCCGCTCCACTCCCGGGTGAGCGTGGCCCGCTCGGTGTCGCCCTCGATCCGGAGCTTGACCTCGATCTTCGGCCGGGCTGCGTCGTGCATGTTGCGCCACTTGCCGCGCCGGACCGGGTCAGCGCGCTCCCAGCGGGCATTCGTGCCGGTGAACGCGGTTTCCAGCGCCTCGGCGATGCTCGACTTTCCCGACCCGTTGCGCCCGACGACCAGCGTCACACCCGGGCGCGGGGCCAACGGGAGCGCCACGCGATGGCCGACGCCGCGGTAACCGGCGACAGCCACCGACTCCAGGTACACCCGACCGGTTGGCGTGCCGCTCGTCGGCTGGGCCGTCCCAAGCGCATCCCGGATCAGGGACTTCACCTGGTCCGGCAGTCTCGCGGCGGCGAGCCTCGCCGCGACCAGGTCGGCGATGGGCGGCCTGTCGGTATCGGACGTGGCATCGGCGCCTTCGGCTGGCTCGCGGGCTGAGGGCAGGTTCGGCTCGGTCATGGCTGCTCCAGGGGTCCGGGCCGCACGATGGTGGATGGCGGGGGGAACCAGCGGGAGAGGGCGCCACCCAATGGCGGTCTTTGGCGTGGGCGGAGCGAGTGTCGCATAGCCCTCTTCAGCGAGCGCGCCAGAGGTGCGCTCATACGGTGGCCCTCAGCGCCCGCCGGCGGCGTGAGCACGAACGCAGGGCCTCCGCCGCTGACTGAGCAGCAGCCGATGGAGGACGCCGGCTGGGTGCGCTGTCGGGCCGAGGACCCTTCGCGGACAGATTCGCGGGAGGCCCGGCGGTGTGGCGTCAGCGCGGACCCTGGTGGGTTCAGCGAGCCAATCCGTGCTGGTCCAGGCTTTGCTCGGGCCGGGCCCAGAGCTGGCCTGAGCAACGACCTCATCCGGCGTGTGCGGCCCAGCGCGGTGAGGGCTGGATCCAGTATGGGAGGGGAGATCCGCGCGATGTCCACGGCTCACCCCGGCAGTCGGCCCACATCACCTCGATGATTCGGCATCGGCCTCAGCGGGACGGTCGAGAAAGGAATCAATGCGTTTTCATGGATTGCATTCGCCGTCCTCGAAACTGAAGTCATTGAGCTTTCTTGTGGCGTGGACGGGCGGTTCTCCTGGCATAATTCGGATATGCCAGAAAGTACTGAACCCCCCAATGTCGGGACCTGTCCGATTGCGTATGGTTGGCGGCATGCCGAGTGGTCCCCATGAATCGGTCGTCGAGGCATCAGCAGACCCGGACGTGCAGCGCTGGCTGCTCGAGCGGCAGGGTGTGGCGCTGCCCGAGTACCATCACGCCAGACCGGCGCCGACAGAGGCCAGGAAACTGACGCCTCGCACCTTCCGCTCCGACGGCGTCACCATCTACTGCGATCCCGCGAACAAGCCGCTCACTGCCACGGTGCGGGAGGTTCAGCACGCCTTCGAGCCGAACAAGCTCTGGATGTGGAAAATCTACGCCGCGCACCTGCAGGAGCAGGAGAAAGGAGTGGTCGTCTTCCTGCTGGTGTACTGCCCGGACCCACAGGTAGCCGACCGCTACCGGAGGCGGTTCGAGCAGGAACGACGTGCCGGCTGCAGCCTGACCCTACAGCCGTACTTCTACAGTTCGGCTGATATCCCATGGGTTGCGTCCGTCGAGGAGGCGAAGGCCAATCCGGCGCTGGCCCTACTGTCTGTGGTCTGCCACGGCCAGGAGGAGGGCGTCGAGAAGCTTTTCGAGGCCATGATCTCCGCGTTGCCGTCGCTGGGCGCGGAGAAGAGATACCGATACCATGAGATCATTTTGGCGGGGCTGCCAGAGCCGCTCCGCGAGATCTGGGAGGACCAGATGAGCACTCGCGCAGAGCCCAGGTACCTCAGCAAGCTCTTCAACGAGATCGACGCCCGGGCCCGAGCGGAGGGCGAGGCGGAAGGCGAGGCACGAGGTGAGGCGAGAGGTGAGGCGCGAGGCGAAGCGCGAGGTGAGGTCAAGGGGCGTGCCGGGGCGCTGATGATGGTCCTTCGGGCGAGGGGCCTTGCCGTGTCCGACTCTGCTCGTGCGCGGATCATGGGCTGTGCGGACCCGGCTGTGCTTGACGCCTGGATCGCGCGCGCGGCCACGACGGCGGTCATCCGCGACGTCGACGACGTCCTGCGGGCCGAAGGTGCCTGAAGCCTCGTTGAAATCCTTGTCGGAACTCGGGCGGTCCAGGCACCGCTACAGGTCGTTGCCGGCGTAGGACTGGTTGAAGCTCTTGTTGGCCAGGGGGAAGTCCGGGACGATCGTGTTGGCCAGGGCGACGGGGAGCGCCGGCCAGTTGAAGAACGACGGGTCGACGATCTTGACGCGGGACAGGGCGCCGTCGCTGGTCAGCTCGACCCGGTGGGTGATGGTGCCGCGCCAGCCCTCGACGATGCCGACGCCGCAGGCCCGATCGGCCGTGCCGGCTGGCTCGGGCGGCAGCGGGGCAAGGTACTCGCCTGGGGCGAGGGTGGGCAGGAGAACCCGCAGCATCTCGATGGAGGCGTCGATCTCGTCGGCGCGGATCAGGAAGCGGCCGAGCACGTCGCCGTCCGGGTGGGTCGGGACCCGGGGCAGGCCGGGCAGGTTCAGGAACGGGTGGGCGACCCGGGCGTCGTAGGGCAGGCCGCTGGCGCGGGCGACGTAGCCGAGCGTCCCGAGGTCGAGCGCGGCCTGGCGGGTGAGCACGGCGGTGCCGGTGAGGCGGTCGCGCACCATGCCGTTGCGTAGCGCGAGGGTGACGATGTCGGCGGCGTCGGCGGCGATCGACGCCAGTTCGTCCGCGGTCGGCAGCGAGGCCAGCCGGGCGCCGCCCAGCTGGACGCCGCCGCGCAGCAGCCGGTGGCCGGTGATCCGGGCGTTGAGCCGCAGCAGCCGCTCACGCAGCCGGCCGGCGTGCGCGTGCAGCACGCCGTGGCCGACGTCGTTGCACAGCAGGCCGATGTCGCTGACGTGGTTGTGCAGCCGCTCGAGCTCCAGCAGCAGCGCCCGGGCGCGGCGGGCCGTCAGCCCCACCTCGACGCCCAGCGCCTCCTCGACCGCCAGGCAGTAGGCGAGCGCGTGGCCGACCGCCGTGTCGCCACTGATCCGCTCGGCCAGCGGCAGCTTCGCGGCCGGCGGCTGGCCCTCGAACAGCTTCTCGGCGCCCCGGTGCAGGTACCACAGCCGGGCCTTCATCTTCAGGATCGTTTCGCCGACCACCCAGAACCGGAAGTGTCCCGGCTCGATCAGCCCGGCGTGCACCGGCCCGACCGGGATCTCGTAGACGCCAGGGCCCTCGACCGTGACGAACGGGAAGGGCTCGGCCGGGCCGAACGGCGGGGGCGGGCCGGCGTCGGCGCGCATCGGGTACCAGCGGTGCGGCCAGTGCCGGTGGCGGAGCAGTCGGCGCGCCAGCGGGTGGCCGACCGGGCGGACCGCGTACAGGTCGTGCATCTCCCGCTCGAACCGGCTGGCGGGGAAGGACAGGTCGGCCAGGCTCGGCACCGCCGGGTCGTCCGGGTCGAGCTCGACGTGCAGCTCCACCCGGGTGTCCGGCAGGCCGGAGACGAACAGGTAGACGAGCCGGATCTGCCCGCGCCCGCCGGCGGTGGCCGGGGCATCGTGGTGCGCGGCGACCAGGGCCAGCCGGTAGCCCTTCGCGAGCAGTGCCGCGACCTCGCCGTGCAGGTCGCCGGGGGCGGTGGGGATGGCGGTGCGGACGGCCGGGACCGGCACCGAGCCAGCCGCGGCGTCGGCGGCCCCGGCCGGGCCGGCGGCGGTGGCCGGGAGGGTGGCGGCCGGCGCGGGGCAGCCGGCGTCCATGCCCAGGTGGGAGATCGTCATGAGAGCAGGCCTCCGGCCGTGGTGAGGACGTCGCCGAGCGGGCCCGCGTACAGGCCCAGCACGAGGCTCGCGGCCACGCCGACGACCAGCGGCGCGGCGGTCGCCGGGCGCAGCGCGAGCCGCGGGCCGTCACCGGCCGGGCCGAGCAGCAGGTCGACGCTGTGCCGGGTCAGCGCCGCGAACGCGACCAGGACCAGCAGCAGCGCGGCGCCCAGCGCCCAGGCCAGGCCGGCGTCGGCCGCGCCCCTGGCGATCCCGACCTCGGAGGCGAACAGCGCGAACGGGGGCAGGCCGAGCAGCGCGACCAGCCCGGCCGCGAACAGCCCGCCGAGCAGCGGCCCGCGGGCGAGCACGCCGCGGGCGTCGGCGATCGCGGTCGAGCCGTGGGCGAGCTGCAGTTGCCCGGCGGACAGGAACAGCACCGCCTTGCCGAGGCCGTGCGCGAGCACGTGCAGCAGCAGCGCGGCCATCGCCAGCTCCGTGCCGGCGGCCGCGGCCACCGCGAGCAGGCCCATGTGCTCCAGCGACGAGTAGGCGAGCATCCGCTTGTAGTCCCGCTGCCCGACCAGCAGCAGCGCCGCGACGACCAGCGTCGCCAGCCCCAGCACCAGCAGCCCGGTGCGCAGGTAGCCGGTGCCCAGCGCGGCGTCGGAGACGACCTTGACCCGCAGCAGCGTGGTGAACGCGACCGCCAGCAGCACCCCGCTCATCAGCGCCGAGACCGGCGCCGGCGCCTGCGAGTGGGCGTCGGCCAGCCAGGTGTGGAACGGCGCGAGCCCGGCCTTGGTCCCGTAGCCGAGCAGCAGCAGGACCACCGCGAGCCGGGTGACGTCCGGGTCCAGGTGCGGCGCGACCGCGACGAGCGTGTCGATGTCCAGCCCGCTGGCGGTGTCGGTCATCCCGGCGGCCGCGTCGACGCTGGCGAAGTACAGGACGACGGTGCCGAGGAAGGCCAGCGCGATCCCGACCGAGCAGATGATGACGTACTTCCAGGTGGCCTCAATGGCCGCCGGGGTGTTGCGGTGGCCGACCAGGAAGGCCGTGGCGATGGTGGTTCCCTCGATCGCGACCCAGACGACGCCGAGGTTGTTCGCCAGCACCGCCAGCGCCATCGTCGCCAGGAAGAGGTTCACCAGGATGCCGTAGGTGCGGGCACGGGCGGTGGTGGTGTGGCCGTGGGCCAGCTCGGCGCCCAGGTAGCCGATGCTGCCCCAGGTGGCCAGCGTCGCGACGGCGCCGATCACGATCGTCATCACCGCGGCCAGCGCGTCCGCCCGCAGCAGCGGGCCGGCGGCGGTCAGCGCGCCGTCGCCCACCTCGCTGGCCAGCACCGCGCCGCTGACCAGCGTCGCGGCGGCGGCGAGCACGCTCGCGTACCCGGTGGCACGTCGCCAGCCGGCGGCGCCGACCAGTGCCGCGGCGGCCAGCGGGGCCGCCAGCGGCACGATCATCGCCGCCGCGAGGGCCGGCGAGGCCGATTCCGTGGCCGTCATTCCTTCAGCTCCTGGAGTTCACCGATGTCGGTGCCACCGAACGCGGCCCGCATCCGGTTCGTGAGGGCCGCCACCACCAGGACCACGAGCAGCAGGTCCAGCGAGGCGCCCAGCTCGACCACCAGCGGGACGCCGGAGGTCAGCAGGAAGGCCAGCGCGACGATGCCGTTGTCGAGGGTGAGGAACCCGACGACCTGGGAGACGGCCTGGCGGCGGGTGGTGAGCGCGAGCAGGCCGATGAAGATCACGGCGAGCGCCGCTGGCGCGGTGCGGGTGTCCGCGGTCGGGTCGAGGGCGATGATCGGGCGGCAGAGCGCGTACGCGAGCACGGTCAGCGCCGCCGACAGCAGCAGCGTCACGGACGTGCTGATCAGCGGCACCGGCTCCCGGCTGCCGGCGAGCACGTCCGCCGCGGGCCCGGGCCTCGTCGCCGTCGGCCCGTCCGGCGCCCCGGCGTCCGCCTGCGCGGCGGGCGTGGCGGGAGCGGCGGAAGCGGTCCAGCCGCCGGGCGGCCGGGCGGTCGGCGGGACCATCCGGGAGATCAGGTAGGGCAGCACCGCCGCCCGCAGGACGAGGACCACTGGCGCGATCGCCAGCAGGTGGGCCTTCTCGTGGTAGATCCCGCTGATCAGCGGGATCGCGGCCAGCGCGGCGCCCTGGACGGCCAGCAGCCGCACCGAGGCGCCCAGCTGGTGGCGCCACACGACCCCGACCGTGCAGAGCAGCAGCAGGCCGCCGGCGAAGTGGAGCAGGTTGGCGTAGGTCTCGGAGGTCATCGTGCGCGCCTGTCAGCTGGGCGAGGGAAGGAAGTACGACGCGGTCACCGCGAGCAGGCCGATCAGGAACGATCCGGCCAGCAGCTCCGGAACCCGGAACAGCCGGAGCTTGGCCAGGAACACCTCGCCGGCGGCCAGCAGCGTGGCCAGCACGCAGACCTTGGCGGCGACCGCGACGAGGCCGACCAGCAGGCCAGCCACGCCACTGCCGGCGTCGGCGATCCCCCACGGCACGAACAGGTTCGCCAGCAGGGCCAGCAGCACGGTCAGCCGGATCGCCGACGCCCACTCGACCAGGGCCAGCCGCGCGCCCGTGTACTCGAGAACCATCGCCTCGTGCACCATGGTCAGCTCCAGGTGCGTGGACGGGTTGTCGACCGGCAGCCGGCCGGTCTCCGCGAGCACGACCACGATCAGCGCGATGAACGCCAGCGCCGCCGCCGGGGTGGCGACCGCGCCCGGGTCGGCCACCGCCGACTCGACGATCGCGCCCAGGTTCGACGAGCCAGCCGGCACCGACAGCGCCAGGCCGGCGACCAGGATCGTCGGCTCGACCAGCGCCGCGATCGTGACCTCGCGGCTGGCGCCCATGCCGCCGAACGCGGTGCCGGTGTCCAGGCCCGCCAGCGTCAGCGCCACCGTGCCCACCAGCAGCAGGCCGACCACCGCGAACAGGTCGCCCATCTCGTCCAGGGGCGAGGCGGTGGTGACCACCGGGACGATGGCCGCGATGAGCAGGCTGGTCGCCGCCAGCACCAGCGGCGCGGTGGTGAAGACCCTCGTCGTCCCGCGCGGGATGACGTCCTGCTTGGCGAACAGCTTGCGCAGGTCCCGCCACGGCTGCAGCCAGCCGGCGCCGGCCCGGCCCTCGAGCCGGGCGCGCACCTGCCGCATCCAGCCGATGACCAGCGGCGCCCCGGCGACGACCGCCGCCACCTGCAGCACGGCGCCGGCCGCCCCGGACGCGCTGAACCCGTCCGCCGCTTGTGCCGCGTACACCTCGGTCCCGCCGCTCACATCGCCACCAACAGCGCGACAACCAGGCCGAGCGCGCCGTAGGCCAGGTAGGCGTGGATGCTGCCCTGGTGCGCCCGGCGGACCACCGCCGCGGCCGCCGAGATGGCACGCAGCACCGGCCGGTAGAAGACCGACTCGACGACGTCCCGCAGCCGTGACCGGTAGCTCGCCCGTTCGACGAGGTAGGACGACTGCGGGTACGGGGTCACCGCGAACTCGACCTCGGGGCGCAGGATCCCGTCGAACACCCGCTGCAGCGGCTCGGCGAACGACGTCGCCGTGTACTGCATCCGCGCGGTCGGCGCCGCGCCGCCGCACGCCCACAGCGGCGCGTCCCGCAGTGGCGCCGGCCGCCGCCGCGCCCGCCAGTGGGTGGCGGCCAGCGCGACCACGATCCCGACGGCCACCCCGACGGCGAGCAGCCCCGGCGACATCGCCCCGCTGGTCCCCGGCAGCCGCAGCACCGTGTCCAGGTCGGGCGCCGGCACGGCGCCAGCGCCCTGACCGGTCACGGCCGGCAGCTCCGGCAGCACCCGGCCGAGCGCCGGGCTGAGTACGGCCGGCGCGACCGCGAGCACCCCGCAGGCGAGCGCCGCCAGCCCCATCCCGGCGGCCATCGCCGGCCCGCCCTCGACGGCCCGCTCCGCCTCCTCGCTGCGCGGCCGGGCGAGGAAGCCGACGCCGAACGCCTTGACCATCGCCGCCACGCCGAGCCCGGCGGTCAGCGCGACCACCCCGACGGTCAGCGGCAGCACCAGCGCGACCAGCGTCCCGCCGGCCGGGAGCGCGTGGACCAGGCTCTGGACCAGCAGCCACTCGCCGATGAACCCGCAGCCCAGCGGCAGCCCGCAGGCGCCGAGCGCGGCGATCCCGAACGCGGTGGTGGTCGTCGGCATCCGCCGGGCGAGCCCACCGAGCGCGTCGAGATCGCGCCGGCCGGTGGCGGCCAGCACGGAGCCGGCGGCGAGGAAGCCGAGGCACTTGAACGCCGCGTGCCCGAACAGGTGGACGAACGCGGCGGTGAGCGCGACCACTGCCGCCGCCCCCGCCGCCGTGGGCTCGTCGTTGCCGGCGGTCGCCCGCAGCAGCGCGGCGACGCCGAGCGCGACGCAGACCAGGCCCATGTTCTCGCTGGTGCTGTAGGCGAGCAGCCGCTTGAGGTCGGTCGCGACCGCCGCCTGCAGCACCCCGTAGACGGCGGTGGCCGCCCCGGCGGCCAGCAGCGCCAGCCCCCACCAGCGCGGCCCCGGGCCGAGCAGGTCGAGGTCGACCCGGACGACGCCGTAGATGCCGAGGTTGACCATGCCGGCGCTCATCAGCGCCGACACCTGGCTCGGCGCCTCCGGGTGAGCCCTGGGCAGCCAGGCGTGCAGCGGGACCAGGCCGGCCTTCGAGCCGAACCCGATGACCGTGCACAGGAACACGGCGGTGCGGGTGGCCGGCGACAGGCCGGCCGCGGCCTCCCCGAGCCCACCGAACTCCTCTGCGCCGGCCGCCGCGGCGAACACCACCAGCCCGACCAGCACGGCGACGAAGCCGAGGTGCGTCATCACCGCGTACGCCAGCCCAGCCTCCCGGACCGCCGGCCGGCGCTGCTCCGCGAGCACCAGCGCCAGGCTGGCCAGCGCCATCAGCTCCCAGAAGAAGAGGAAGGTGGTGACCGAGGCGGCCAGCGGCACCGCGAGCATCGCGGCGACGAACACCGGCAGCAGCACCAGCGGCGTGCGGGCGCTGCCGTGGCCGCGCCCGGCGTAGCCGGCGGTGTAGATCCCGGCGGCGACGGCGACCGCGCCGATCAGCACCAGGAACAGCCCACTGGTCGCGTCGGCGGCCAGGCGCAGCCCGGCCAGCGGCAGCGCCCCGGCGAGCTCGATCGGCTCGATCCCGCGGTCGAGGGCGGCCACGCCGCAGGCCACTCCGGCGGCGCCGACCAGCGCGGTGCCGGCGCCGGCGACCCCGGGCAGAGCCCGGCGCGGCACGGCGGCGGCCCCGAGGCAGGCAGCCAACGTCAGCCCGCCGAGCAGGGCGGGCAGGTGCGCGGCGCTCACCGGCCGGTGACCTGGCGCAGGACCTGGATGATGGCGTCTGGCGGCGGCGGGCAGCCGGGGACCTCCGCGTCCACCGGGACCACGTCGCGCACCGCGCCGACCACGCCGTAGGCGCCGGCGAACTCACCGCAGTCGCGCGCGCAGTCGCCGACGGCGATCACCACCCGGGGCTCGGGGGTGGCGGCCACGGTGTCGCGCAGCGCGTCCGTCATGTTGCGGGTGACCACCCCGGTGACCAGCAGCCCGTCGGCGTGGCGCGGGCTGGCCACCAGCCGGGCGCCGTAGCGCTCGGCGTCGTAGACGGGGGAGAAGCAGGCCCCGATCTCGATCTCGCAGCCGTTGCACGAGCCGGCGTCGACGTGGCGCAGCTGCAGCGACCCCCGCAGCGCGGCCGGCAGCGCCTCCGCTCCGCCGCCGGCCTCCGGGTGCTTGCTGGCCTGGTCAGGCGGTGCCGCGCCGGCCCAGGTAGTGGGTGGCGCTGGCTCGGCGATCCGGCCCAGGCGCCGGATCGAGGCGACGAGTCCCATGGTCCTTCCGTTGGCGGCGGCGGGTGACCGGCCAGCCTGCCTGCGTGCCGGCAGGCGGAAGGCGTCGGGAGGCCGCCGCGTGGCCGGCCGGTCCTCCCGTCGTCGCCGCCGGCAGGCAGGCGCGGCGTACCGATGAGCAGTTGGCTCTTCAACAACCTTGCTGCTGAAGAACCTTACAACTGTGTCAGATAGCCACCGCGACCGCCCCGGACCCGCTACCTGTGTCGATGCCGCCGGGCCTGGTGTCAGACGCGCTGCAGCCCGCGCCGGACCCGGCTCAGCAGCGTCAGGTCCGACTCGTGGGAGAAGCCGCGCGGGCCGGCGGGGCTGGGGGAGCGGCGGGGCATGCCGGCGACGGTGGGCGTGGCGATCTCGACCTCGCACCAGACGAC
>JADGHD010000718.1 GCA_019689615.1 Frankia sp.
GGGGGGGCCGGCGGGCGGGGGCGCGGGCGCCGGCGCAGGCGCGGACGGCTGGCGGCGTGGCGGCGGTCCGGCGGATGTGGCCGCCGCCGAGCACCCGGTCGCCGTCGTAGAGGACGACTGCCTGGCCGGCGGCGGTGCCGCGGACCGGGTCGTTCAGGGTCACCAGCAGCTCGCCGCCCTCGGCCCGCGCGCTCGCCCCGACCACGCCGCCGTGCGCCCGCACCTGGGCCTGGCAGCCGACGTCGCTGCCCTCGGCGAACGGCCAGACGGCGGCGTCCGCGGCCAGCCAGCGCACGTCGAGCGCCTCGGCGGGGCCCACGGTCACGGTCGAGGTCACCGGGGAGATCTCCAGCACATAGCGCGGCCGGCCGTCCGGCGCCGGCCGGCCGAGCCGCAGGCCGCGGCGCTGGCCGACGGTGAACGCGAACGCGCCGTCGTGCTGGCCGACCGTCTGTCCGGTCTCGGCGTCGACGATCGGCCCTGGCCGCGGGCCGAGCCGCGCGCGCAGCCAGGCGCCGGTGTCCCCGTTCGGGACGAAGCAGATGTCGTGGCTGTCCGGCTTGTCCGCCACCGCCAGCCCGCGGGCCGCCGCCTCGGCACGGACCTGGGCCTTCGTGGAGTCGCCCAGCGGGAACATCGCCCGGCGCAGCTGCTGCGGCCGCAGCGTGCCGAGCACGTAGGACTGGTCCTTGCCCGGGTCGACCGAGCGGCGCAGCACCCCGTCCGGGCCGAGCCGGGCGTGGTGCCCGGTGACCACCGCGTCGAAGCCGAGGGCGAGCGCCCGGTCCAGCACGGCGGAGAACTTGATCCGCTCGTTGCAGCGCACGCACGGGTTCGGGGTGGTGCCGGCCGCGTACGCGGCGACGAAGTCCTCGATGACGTCGGCGTCGAACCGCTCGGCGAGGTCCCAGACGTAGAACGGGATGCCGAGCACGTCGGCGGCGCGGCGGGCGTCCCGGGCGTCGTCGAGGGTGCAGCAGCCGCGGGCGCCGGTGCGGTGCGAGTCCGGCGAACGGGACAGCGCCAGGTGCACGCCGGTCACGTCGTGGCCGGCGTCGACCGCGCGCGCCGCGGCCACCGCCGAGTCCACCCCGCCCGACATCGCGGCCAGTACCCGCATCCCGTCACCTCCCCGCCGTCATGGCCCGCCGTCATGGCCCGCCGACATCGCCTGCCGCCATCGCCCGCCGACATCGCCCGTGGCGCCCGTGATGGCGGCGGGCGGCCGCGGCTGACGCGTCCGTTCCATGGTGCCAGCGCGCGACGACAGTTCGGCGGGGCGCGTGCTCACAACCGGGGGGCCGGCGACCGTCAGGGCTGGGTGAGCCCGCACAGCGCCCCGGCGCGACGGGCGCGCTCGACGACCGGGGCGATCGCCTCGGCGACGGCGGCGACGTCGTCCGCGGTCGAGGTGTGCCCGAGGCTGAACCGCAGCGAACCGCGGGCCAGCTGCTCGCTGGCGCCCATCGCCAGCAGCACGTGCGACGGGCGGGCCACACCGGAGGTGCACGCCGAGCCGGTCGAGCACTCGATTCCGCGGGCGTCGAGCAGCATCAGCAGCGAGTCGCCCTCGCAGCCCGGGAAGCTCAGGTGGGCGTTGCCGGGCAGCCGGCCAGGGCCCGGGGGCGCGCCGTTGAGCACCGCCGTCGGCACCCTGGTCTGGATCT
Source organism: Frankia sp. (assembly GCA_019689615.1). Lineage (GTDB taxonomy): Bacteria > Actinomycetota > Actinomycetes > Frankiales > Frankiaceae > Pseudofrankia. The sequence continues at coordinate 1,668 of JADGHD010000718.1, forward strand.
CGCGGACCAGCTCGTCGCGCAGCGCGGCCAGCCGCTCCGCCTCCGCCGGCAGGTCGCGGACCGCGGCGGACGCCGCCGCGGCGAAGGCGGCCGCGCCGGCGGCGTCCAGCGTGCCGGAGCGGACATCGCGCTCCTGGCCGCCGCCGTGGGTCAGCGGCGCGATCGTGAGCCCGCGGCGCAGCAGCAGGGCGCCGATCCCGACCGGGCCACCGACCTTGTGGGCGGTGACGGTCAGCGCGTCCGCCCCGCTGTCCGCGAACGACACCGGCACCTGCCCGAGCGCCTGGACCGCGTCGGTGTGGAACGGCACCCCGTGGGCGTGGCAGATCTCGGCCAGCTCGCGGACCGGCTGCAGCGTGCCGACCTCGTTGTTCGCCCACATCACCGAGACAACGGCGACCTCGTCCGGGCCGGCGGCCAGCGCCTCGGCCAGCGTCTCCTGGCGGACGAGGCCGTGGGAGTCGACGGGCAGCAGCTCCACGACCGCGCCCTGGGCCTGCCCCAGCCAGTGCGCCGGGTCCAGGACGGCGTGGTGCTCGACCGCGCTGACCAGCACCCGGCGCCGGCGCGGGTCGGCCGCCCGGCGCGCCCAGTACAGGCCCTTGACGGCGAGGTTGTCGCTCTCCGTGCCGCCGCCGGTGAAGATCAGCTCGGACGGCCGGCAGCCGAGGTCGGCGGCCAGCGACTCCCTGGCCTCCTCGACGACGCGGCGCGCCCGACGGCCACCGGCGTGCAGCGACGACGGGTTTCCGGGAGCGGCGTGGGCCGCGGTGTACGCGGCGAGCGCCTCCGGCCGCATCGGCGTCGTCGCCGCGTGGTCGAGGTAGTTCACAGGGCAACAGCGTAGTCGGGCGGACCTGGACGATCAGCCGCGCGCGTCGGGCGGGCGGCGCCGGCCAGGGCGGGCGGGCACGAGC
>JADGHD010000719.1 GCA_019689615.1 Frankia sp.
GTGCTGGCCGGCTGGGGCCGCGGCGCGGCCGGGGTGGACGGGGCGGGTGCCGGCGCTGGCGCGGGTGCTGGAGCCGGCGCCGCGGCTGGGGCCGGTGCGGCGGCCTGCACGGCACGCGGCTTGGGCAGGTAGGCGTAGGTGGGCACGGCCGCCGTCGGGACCTGGGCGGCCGGGGAGACGACGCCGGCCGTCTGGTCGTCGGGCAGCGGCGGCGGGGCCGGCGGCAGCGACACGGCGGCGGTCGTGGCCGGCGGCGTGGTCGTCGAGATCAGGCCGGTGAGCTCGACGTCGCTGGCGGACGACGAGGAGCCGGCGCAGGCGGCGGCCAGGCCGGCCACCGCGGTCGCGGTGACGGAGGCGAGCAGCGCGTGGCGCAGCCGGTTGCTGGTCACTGCTTCCTCCGTGGCCGGTTGTCGGGTATGCGGCGCCAGTTCCTATCACATCCGCCGGCGGGACCGGTGGATTATTGTTCGGGTTCGTCGAACTTCCGCGCAGAACGGCACGTTCCGGCTGGTCGCGGGCGCGTTCCCGGGTGGTGCGGCGCGCCGGGGCCCGGCGCTCAGGTGGCCGTGGCGGCCGCGGCGGCCCGGCCGGCCGCGCGCCCGGAGAACAGGCAGCCGCCCAGGAACGTGCCTTCCAGCGCGCGGTAGCCGTGGACGCCGCCCCCGCCGAAGCCGGCGACCTCCCCGGCGGCGTACAGCCCCGGGAGCACGTCGCCGCCCGGCCGCAGAACCCGGCTGTCCAGGTCGGTCTCCAGGCCGCCGAGGGTCTTGCGGGTGAGCAGGTGCAGCTTGACCGCGATCAGCGGGCCCGCCTTCGGGTCCAGGATGCGGTGCGGCGCGGCGATGCGGATCAGCCGGTCGCCCCGGTAGCCGCGGGCGGTGCGCAGCGCCGCGATCTGCAGGTCCTTGGTGAACGGGTTGGCCAGCTCGCGGTCGCGGGCGAGCACCTGGCGCTCGATGTCCTCGTACCGCAGCAGCGGGGTGTCGGTGAGCGCGTTCATCCCGTCGACCAGCGACCGCAGGTCGTCGCGGACGACGAAGTCCACGCCGTGCTTCTTGAACGCCTCGACCGGGCCGGGGGCGCCCTCACCGAACCGGCGCCGCAGCAGCAGGCGGATGTCCCTGCCGGTGAGGTCCGGGTTCTGCTCCGAGCCGGAGAGCGCGAACTCCTTCTCGATGACCTTCTGGGTGAGGATGAACCAGGTGTGCGAGTAGCCGGTGCGCTGGATGTGGGCCAGCGTGCCCAGGGTGTCGAAGCCCGGGAACAACGGCGGCGGCAACAGCCTGCCGGTGGCGTCGAACCACAGCGACGACGGGCCAGGCAGGATGCGGATCCCGTGGTTCGGCCAGATCGGGTCCCAGTTCGTGATGCCCTCGGTGTAGTGCCACATCCGGTCGCGGTTGACGATGCTCGCGCCGGCCGCCTCGCTGATCCCGAGCATCCGCCCGTCGACGTGCGCGGGCACCCCGGTGAGCATGTGCTTCGGCGGCTCGCCGAGGCGCTCCGGCCAGTTGGCCCGGACCAGCTCCGGGTTGCCGCCGATCCCGCCCGATGTGACGATCACCGCCTGGGCGTGCAGCTCGAACGAGCCGACGGGGGTGCGCGACGACGCCACGCCGCGGGGCGTGTCGCTCGGCTCCAGGACCGTGCCGTGCACCCCGTCGACCTGGCCGCCCGTCACGCTCAGGCCGTCGACCTGGTGGCGGAACAGCAGCCGCACCTGGCCGGTCTCGGCCGCGGCCCGCACCCGGGCGGCGAACGGCTCCACGACGGCCGGGCCGGTGCCCCAGGTGATGTGGAAGCGCGGCACCGAGTTGCCCGGCCCGTCCGCGCCGTACCCGCCGCGCTCGGCCCAGCCGACGACGGGGAACCAGCGCAGGCCGCGCTCGCGCAGCCAGGCCCGCTTCTCCCCGGCCGCCCACTCGACGTAGGCGCGCGCCCAGCGGCGCGGCCAGCGGTCCTCGCGCTCCCGGTCGAAGCCGGCGGTGCCCAGCCAGTCCTGCCAGGCGAGCTCGAACGAGTCCCGGACCCCCATCCGGCGCTGCTCCGGGGAGCTGACGAAGAACAGCCCGCCCAGCGACCAGAACGCCTGGCCGCCGAGGTTGGCCTCGTTCTCCTGCTCGACCAGGACCACCCGCCGGCCGGCGTCGACCAGCTCGGCCGTCGCCACCAGGCCGGCGAGTCCGGCCCCGACGACGATCACGTCGGCGTCGGCCGTGGCGCTGGCCGCAGGGGAGAGGTTCCGCGGGTTTCCGTCGCCAGTGGCCACCTAGGCTCCCTCGTCCGCCGTGCGAACGCCGCCGTCGTTGGCGGTCGCTACCCGCGCGTAACTAGCGGGTTCCGCCACCTTCCGACCGTGTGACCCTGACGTCAACCGCCCCGGGCCGTTCTGCCTGTCTCGCGCCGGTCCGTCGGCTTGCTCACGTGATGCGGACGTTGCGTGCAAGCCGGAGCCTAAGGTTAGGTGAACCATACTGCGCCCCGGACTGGGCGCTTCGTGGTCCTGCCCGCCGGCCATCATGCCCCGGCTGACCCCCCACCTGCCGGCCGGCTGCCGGACGAGGGCGGGGCGGGCG
>JADGHD010000720.1 GCA_019689615.1 Frankia sp.
AGGTGTGGGGATGGGCTTCGTGGACGGGCGGCCCTCGGCGACGGCGCGGACGTCCTCGTCGATCTGCAGCCGCACGCCCGAGCCGACGAGCCAGCCCGCCGGGAACACCTCGGCCGCGGCCGAGGCGAGGGCAAGGGCGAACGCCTGGGCCGACGCCGGGCGGTTGGCGGGGTCCTTGGCCAGCGCCCACATGACCACGTCGGCGAGCTGGGTCTCGACGTTGGCCGGCGCCGACGGGTCGACGTACAGGTGGTGGTGGATCAGCGCGTATGCGGCCAGCGCGGGGTCGAACGGGGGCGTGCCGGCCAGCAGCTCGTAGAGCATCACGCCGAGGGCGTAGATGTCGGTGGCTGGGCTGAGCCGGCCGCCGGACAGCTGCTCGGGTGCCATGTACCGCGGCGTGCCGATCACCGAGCTGGCCGTCGTCGAGGTGGTGGCCAGCAGCTTGGCGATGCCGAAGTCGGTGACCTTGGGCTGGCCCGCCTGGTCGAACATGATGTTCGCCGGCTTGATGTCGCGGTGCAGCGCGCCCGCGCCGTGCGCGTGGTGCAGCGCGTCGGCGACCGCCAGCGCCACCGCGCACGCGGCCTGCGGGCTGACCGGGCTCTCCCGGCAGCGGTCCAGCAGCGTTCCGCCGGCCAGCAGCTCCATCACGATCAGGTGCAGCTCGCCGGACATGGTGGCGTGCAGGACCCGGACGATGTGCGGGTGGTCGAGCGAGGCGAGCAGCCGCGCCTCGTCCATGCCGCCGCTGTTCTCCACGTCGCGGGGGTCGACCCGCAGCACCTTGATCGCTACCTCGCGGCCGAGCCCGCGGTGGTGGCCGCCCAGCACCAGCCCGTACGCACCCTGGCCCAGCTCGTCACCGAGCTCGTAGTCCGGCAGCGCCGCCGCTACCCGTCCCCGGTCGATGATCATTTCCGGCCCTCGGTGTGCGGGCGCTGACGGTGACGGCGACACCGCATCGTGATTCCCCCCGAAATCCCCCGTGCGAATTTCCCAGGCGATCCTAGCCACGCGCCGGACGTGGGCCAGGCGATAGCGCGAAATGGCGCGTGTCGGCCGGCGCACCGCGGCGGCGCGGGGTTGGCGGGTTGGGCGGCGACGAAAGGCGTACCTCTCGCCGGTCGGCCCTGTGAACACCATGACGGACGGCCGTGACGGCCGGCCTGGCTGCCGTTCGGCCGGACGACACCGGCGTGACCGCGCAATCACGCGACGGATTGACGCCGAGCGGCCGCGGCTGCGCCAAGGCGAATCCTGGTAGGTTTCGCCCAGGATATTGGACTCGGCCGGTGGGGGCTGGGCGAGATGGCTGGCGACGACATGCCTACCGGTATGGCCGTCGGGGGCGTGCGGTGAGCGGCGCGGTGCCCGGCAGCGGCGCTGCCGGGCCGGTGGTCCTGGTCAGCTTTGCGGGCCGACGCTGGCGCCTGCCCCGCGGCGGCGTGCTCACCGTGGGCCGTTCCCGATCGTGCGACATCCAGCTGCCCGACGACGACCACGTGTCCCGGCGGGCGGCGGAGCTCAGCGTGCTGCCGGACTGCGTGCTGGTGAAGAACATGTCCACGACCAAGGCCCTCTACCTGCGCCCGCCCGCGGGTGAGGACCGCGTCGTCGAGCCCGGCGCGGCCACCACCTCGCTGCCGTACGCGACGTTCGGCGTCGTGTTCCCCGGGCAGGTGCCCAGGGTCTACACGGTCGGCGTCGACGCGTCCGCCATCCGGCCGGCGAGCAGCGCGTCCGGCCCGGCCACGCGCTCGCCGAGCACGGTCACCAACCCGCTGAACTTCACCGACGGCCAGATGCGGGTGCTCATCGAACTGTGCCGGCCGATGCTGACGCAGTCGGGGCCGCAGGCCCGCCCGGCGACCTACGAGGAGATCGGCGCGGCGCTCAACCTCACGCCGCTGCACGTCCGCAACGTCATCAAGCGGGTGCGGGAGAGCCTGGCCCCCTACGCCATGGCGGACCTGCCCGACACCGGCCCGACGTCGAACACCGACCTGCGCCTGCCGCTGGCCCGCTGGCTCATCCGCAACCAGGTCATCGGCCACAGCCACCTCGGTCGCCCGCCCGGCAACGGCGACGCCACCGGCTACCACACGCTGCCCCGCTGAGCGCGCCGGCCGCGCTGCCTGGCACCGGCCCTCGGCCCGCCAGCGGGCAGGCGGCCACTCCGTCTCGGTTCAGGGACACGTGCGCGCTCACAGCGCCGCAGACGCGCGCGTCCGCGGACCACACGGCGCAGGCGTTGGCCCAGATCCGCACACGACGCAGTCGGCCCGCGCGCGTGCGGGTGGACAGCCCACGTCCGACGTCTCGCGGAGACTTCTACCGCACAGGTCCGGCGCCGCACGTTTGGCGCTAAACGTTCGGCACCCAACGTTTATCGCTGGACTCGTCGCCCGCTTTCGGCGTTCGTAGTTTCCCCCGCAGAGCCGACGAAAAAGGAATCGGCTACGGAAAGGGGGGACCATGTTCCCGGAAGATCTGCTGTCCTCGTCCGCCCGCCGGCCGCGCTCGGCCGCCGGTCCCGCCGGGCGGTGCGGCACGGCCGCCGCCTGCCGG
>JADGHD010000721.1 GCA_019689615.1 Frankia sp.
GGCCGCGCCCGAGGGGTCTCCGAGACCGGCCCCCGGGGCGCGCGGCCCGGCCCGCGGGGGCGGTTCGCCAGGCGGTCAGACGCCGAGGACCCGCCGGCCCGCCGCGAGCAGGACGGCGTCCTCCTGCGGCGGGTGCACCCGGATACACAGCGCGTCGCGCAGGTGGCGTTCCAGCGGGTTGTGCCGGCTCAGGCCCGGGTTGCCGAGCGCGGCGACCGCGGTCTCGGCGGCGGCGACCACCGACCGGCCGATCGCGGCCTTGACCGACGACAGCTGGGGCAGGATCGTCGTGTCCCCGGCCTCGGCCCGCAGCAGCGCGCCGTACAGCAGCGTCTCCGCCTGCACGATCTGCAGCTCGATCTCGCCGGCGATGGACTGGATCCGTTCGGTCCGGGCGATCGGGCGGCCAAGGGCCGTGGGCACCCGTTCCCGGGCGAACGCGGCGAACGCCGAGCGGGCAGCGCGCGCGACCCCGATGTAGAGCGCCGAGTGCCCGAGGCCGGCGGGGCCCGCCATCGCCGCCGGGTCCCGGTACACCCCGTCGGGCCCGCGCGGGATCTCGACGAACGCCTCCAGCGGGAGCCGGACGTTGTCGTAGATCACGTCGTGCGTGTGCGACGCCCGCAGCCCCAGGTGGTCCCAGGTCTCGACCCAGGTGATCCCCTCGCTGTCGGCCGGGACGATGAGGTGGCCGACCCGGGGGCGCTCCGGGTCGCCGTCCGGCTCGCCTGCGACGGCCCACACGATGTGGTAGGCCAGCGCCTCCCCGCCGGTGGCGTACGCCTTGTGGCCGGACAGCGACCAGCCGTCGGCGGTGCGGGTGGCCGTGGTGGCCGGCAGCCCGCCGCGGGCCGGCGCGCCCAGGTCCGGCTCGGCGCGCACCGCGTTGACCAGCGCCGGCCCGTCGAGCGAGCGGCGCAGCAGGTCGTCGTAGTACGCCGCCGGCCAGTGCGGCTGGGCGGCCTGGCTGGCGTGCGCGTTGAAGAGGTTGGCGGCGAGCAGGCCGACCGAGGCGTCGCCCTCGCCGAGCGCGACCAGGATCCGCAGCAGGTCCCGCGTGCCCAGCCCGGGCCCGCCGTAGCGGGCGCCGACGGCCGCGGTCAGCAGGCCGGCCCGGTGCGCGGCCGCCAGCCCCTCCCACGGCAGGCGCGCCTCGCGGTCGCACTCGGCGGCGGTCGCGGCGATCTCGGCGGTGACCGCCGCGAGCGCCTCGTCCGACAGGTCGGGGACCGGGAAGGGGTAGCGCCCCGGCACGGCCTCGGCGCCGGGGGCCGCCGCCGGCCCGGAGCGCAGCGTCGTCACTGCTGGCCCGCCGTGGCGTAGGTGGCGTATTCCGTGCCGTAGTTGCCCAGGTGGGAGGCCTGCAGCGAGCCGCGGCGGCCGGTGGCCCGCCGGTGCGCGAGCTCCTCGCGGACCAGCGGCAGCACGTGGCGGGCGTAGTCGACGACGTCGGCCAGGGTGTCGTAGCCGCGGATCGACACCAGCGACGCGCCGCGGTCGATGTAGTCGAGGATCGCGGCGGCGACCGTCTCCGGCGAGCCGACCAGCGCGGTGGACGCACCGGCGGCGTTGGTGACGGCGGCGGTCCTGGTCCACAGCGCCCGGTCGTAGAGCTCGGAGCGGCTGGCGAAGGCCAGCGCCCGCTGCGAGCCCACGTTCTGCGGGGTGCCGGCGAAGTCCCGCCGGGCGGCGCGGACCTTCTCGAAGGTGGCGGCGATCCTGGCGACGTAGTCGCGGGCCTTCTCCCAGGCCAGCTCGTCGGTCCTGGCGACGATCGGCCGGAAGGTCACCCAGATCCGCGGCGCCGGCCGGCCGGCGGCGCTGGCGATCGCGTTGACCCGATCGATCTCGGAGCGCAGGTCGTCCAGCGGCTCCCCCCAGAAGCTGAAGATGTCCGCCTTGGCGCCGCCCACCTGGAACGCCTCGTCGGACTGGCCGCCGATGGAGATCGGGATGGGCTTGTCGTAGGGCGCGAAGCCGGGCCCGAAGTCGTCGAACCGGTAGAACTCGCCGTCGTGGCTGAACGGCGCCGGCTCGGTCCACGCCCGGCGCAGGATGTCGATGTACTCCGAGGTGCGGGCGTAGCGGCGGTTCTTCGGCAGGTAGTCGCCCTGGCGCGCCTGCTCGACGTCGCTGCCGCCGGAGATGAGGTGCACGACCGCCCGGCCCTCGGTGAGCTGGTCGAGCGTGGCGAGCTTCTGCGCGGCCACCAGCGGGTGGGTGGTGTTCGGCCGCAGCGCCACGATCGGCCGGATCCGCTCGGTGAGCTGGCCCACGGCGCTGGCGACGACGAACGAGTCGGCGGAGTTCGAGCCGTAGGGCAGCAGCGTGTAGTCGTATCCGCCTTCTTCCAGGGCGGCCACGTACCGGCGGAAGAACTGCAGCTCGATTCCCCGGCTGGGGATCGGGTTCAACTCGGTCGACGGGTTGAGGTGGGTGAGGCTGATGAACTCCACCTCGGGGGACGCGGTCGCGGGAATGGCCGGGCCGAAGTCGGGCGCGGTGGTCATGCGGGGGTCCCTTCCTTCCATTCGGGGCGAGGCGGGGTCATGCGCCGGGATGCGGGCAGGG